>NZ_MUFR01000004.1:0-127445 GCF_001996185.1 Salinivibrio costicola subsp. alcaliphilus | reverse complement strand
AAAGCTGGGGATCACGGTCAAGACATATGTGACACTAAAAGCTGCAAATGATCGCTGGATCACACTATTTTAATTCATTAATTGGCTGCGGAATGACAGGAGTAACGCAAAAAGGATAAGTCGACGTCATTTTGGCTTGGAAATGGACATTTCTATTTCAGTGATTTTACTAAATTAGCAAGTCATAGATAACTTCTAGTATGGAAAAAATCAGTTAACTCAGAACTCAATCTTGGTAGTAAAGAACTACTTAATAATATCACCAGTCAAAATTTTCATCCCAGCAAAACCAAAAAAAGCAGCAAACGTACATTCAAACATAACTTTCGATTTTAGATAGGTACTTCTCGCTCTATGGTTGGAGAAAAGAACAGCGTAACCAAGAAAGACACTGGAACTCAACATTCCGACCAACAATATCACCGTCACCAAATCAGAAACCTGCGCAGTTGCAGGAACTCCGATGGAATATAGAGAAGCGAAAGATAGTATGGCTTTAGGATTGGTCAGGTGAATAAATAGGCCTTTGAAGTAAATATTAGACAGTGTTGTTGAATGACTTTGAGATAGGGTCAACTTGGATGTTCCAAAGACAGAACGTAAAGATTTCAACGACAAATAAATCAAATAAGCAGCTCCACAATACCGTACAACTTCAAATACCCAAACATTTGAACTGAGTAGTGCAGCCAAACCAAATGCTGCACTACAAGACCAAACCAGTGAACCCGTGAGCACACCACAGGCTAAGCCTAAGCCGTAAATTCGACCATGACTCATTGATGCACTAGCAATAGCTAATGTCGCAGGTCCAGGACTCGCTATCGCAGCTAATGCTGCCACTAAGATTAGAGGGTAATTAATAGCATCCATTGCAATCATCCTTAACTGTATCTATGTGAGTTATAAGCCCCCAAAAACCATCCTAACATCATGATAATTCTAAACTACTAAGTAATGATGCTAGTTCTGTTCTTTCCTTTCCTTCTAATGCTCTAAGTGGCAATGGCAAACAAGGAGGCTTAACTAAGTTTTGAATCTCAGCCGCTGCAGCCACAACACGAAGGCTTCCTCCATTACGATAGAATAGTTCCCACATCGGAGTTAGTATTTTCGATAGGCGCAAAGCTTCTTGTTTATCTCCTTCTCGCGCTGTTTTTGTGAGCGATTTTGCCACTTCAGGGTATAAACCACCAATGGCTGAATACCAAACGTCACATCCTGCGTTCAATCCACTTGCAGCACAAGAATCACCGCTAATACCTATGGATACATGCTTCGGAATTAAAGTGCGGAGGCGGTTTACTCGATCTAAAGCGGCTTGAGGTTCCATTGGTACACCAGGAATTTTTATTGACCTGACATTGGGTAACTGAGCGATACGCCCGTGCAATTCATCACTGAAATTAAAATGCGTCGTGCCTGGATTGTCATAGACGCACAGAGGCACCGATACCTTAGATGTGACAACTTCATACAACTTATACACTTCATATTCTGTCAACTGTTGATATGACATTGGCGCTAATAACACAGCACTTGCACCTGCTGTTTGAGCATCTTCGGCATTGAGAAGTACATCTCTTAGGTTTAAGGCGCTAATACCAACCATGACTGGTATTTCTTTGGCGTGTTGAACAGCAATTTGTGCGACTCTTTTTCTTTCTTCTCTTGTGAGGTAAGCATAGTTGCCAGTCGAACCCAATACCCCTATAGAATCCATCTCAGCATTAACCAAGCGCTGAATAAGACCTATAAAAGCTTTTTCATCAACAGAATCATCGTACATTGGTGTTAAGGGAAATGCAGATAGCCCAACAAACATAAACTTTACCTTCTAAAATAGAATTAACTTATTGAAAAATAATCGTTATCGCGACGTTCTATATGTATTGGCTTAACAGAGGTGTTGCCAGATTTAATGCAATACTAAACATGATGCATGAAATCACTGAATCTAATATTCGCCATGTTCTGGGCTTACTAAAGAGCGGGATCAACTTGTTAGCCAAATACACCAAGCCATAAAACCATATCCCTGATGCAACCAGCGCACCTATAACAAACAATAGTTTGTCGTCAGGTTCCATTTGAGCAGTCACACCACCAAGGATCACCACCGTATCCAGATAGACATGTGGATTTAAAAAAGTGATAGCCATCGCCATCAAAACGACCTTTACCCAACTCTGAGCTATGTCCGAATTTTCCAACTCTAGGTGACTTGAACCTTTCCAAGCTGATTTGGCAGATTGATAGCCATACCAGAAAAGAAATATTACCCCGCCAAGAGTCAAAATCTCTTTCCATAGCGGTGCCTTATAGAGCAAGGTTCCTATACCCAGTACACCAGTACTGATGAGAAGAATGTCGCCAAGAAAACAAATAGTGGCAACAGACAGTGCGTATTGCTTTTTTAATCCGCACTTTAATAGAAACGCATTTTGGCTGCCGATTGCGACAATCAAACTTCCAGAAACAACGGCCCCCGTTAACAAAGTATTTATCACATCAAACCTCAATGGATTTTGAAGCAAACACCAACGATTGCTCTATCACTGACTCAGGCATGATCACTTGCAAGTGTTTGATCATTTCTTCTCCCGCTTCCTGTAAGTGTTCTAGCGGCATTTCTGGCAAGCTTTCTAGAATAAACCACATGTTACGTGTATCAGATCCAATTCGAGTTCTGACCCCCTGCCTCCAGTTCCAACGACGACAAGTAACGCCTACCTCATCGCGCCAAATTACTTCACCAACATCAGGTTTTTCAATTGAAGTCTCACCATTTTTCATGGTGTCAAAAGATTCAGTACCATCTGCAATAGTAAGTGTTGGTGTTCCTTGATAACTATCCATGTCTTCACCACCAACAGGTATGGCGTATCGAATGCTGATGGCATTATAAATATCAACAATAGGGTCAATGCTCTGCATCACGCCATCTTTTAATACTCGTTTTCGAAGTGCCGCAGCAGAGCAAGGAGTTCTATTTGGTTTAGCGCCAAATTGACGAAAAACATCGCCCCACGCATTGATGTGAGATTCTGACCATGGATAGTCATTCGCAATGACAGAAGAACAAGCTTCTTGCAGAACCTGTTTTGCGTACTCTGGGTTTTGAACTTCCGTTCCTTTTACGGATATGCTCAATGCTTTGAACTCTGGTGCAATGTGGGAAATTCGAGCATCGATTGACGGCACTATAACAACCATTAGATAATTCCTTCAGTGATTCATTTTTATGCAAGATACATTACAATGACCAAAAAAGTCAATATACCGACCGATGGCGGTGCTGATGCTGATTTCATAAATCAGGCTGTAGCAGCAAGGATCAAGGAACATAGAAAACAGCTCAAACTGTCACTGGATGCCTTGTCAAAAAGAGCAGGCATCAGTAAAGGTATGTTAGTCGAAGTTGAGAAAGGTGCGGCTAACCCTAGCATTTCGACGTTGTGTAAACTGTCTGCTGCCCTTGGGATTTCGGTTGCCGATATCGTGAATGTTGCGAGTAACCCAACCGTCAACATCATTGATAAAGAGGACATTCCAACACTATGGATTGGCGAGCACGGTGGTAGCGCCAAACTGCTGGCAGGAACTAGCGGTCCTGATATGATTGAACTATGGCGCTGGGATATGAAGCCATCAGAAATTTTTGAATCATCAGGTCATCCTCAAGGTACGTTTGAACTTTTTCATGTAGAGTCTGGAATACTCACTTTGAATATTGATGGGCAAACCATAGAACTGCTTGAAGGTCAGTCCGCTATAGCTAAAACAGATGTCCCCCATAGCTACTCAAACCAAGCTGATTCGGATTTAGTTTTCACGATGAGTGTTGCAGAGTTACATCGATAGATTCACCAGTTTGGAGGTGAACTCGAATAAGATTTATTAAGGCAAAGTCATACTGGTAATAACTAGATTAGTACTATCCCCAAGTAACAATGGGGCACAAATGAGCTAGTCTCCACTCCCTTAAAACCACCTTTACACCTATCCCCCTAATCCTTCCTATGCTGGCTCTCCACTTCTTCGGCGAGCATGCCGTAGATCACGATCAGGTTATAACTGACCATGCCGAGGACTTGGCCATTTTCGATTACGGGGGCGCGGCTGATGCCGAAGCGTTCGAATAAACGGGCGCAGTATTTCACATTCATATCGGGGGAGACGCTAAGCGCGGGTTTGGTCATAATTTCATAAACATTCACCCGTGATGGCGCGCGGTTTTTGGCGAGCACTTTTTTGGCAATGTCGTTCATTAACACAATGCCGAACTCGTCATGCTCATCGCGTTTATTGACGATAATCGCTTTCACTTCTTGTTCGCGTGCAATGCGGATCGCTTCTTCGACCGTGGTGAGCCCATCAATACACACGGCATGGGCATGCATCACATCTCTGACCGTTTTATGTTGTTTCATAACTCGTCCTTCACCACTTCGGTTAATTCTTGCATTTGGTGGGCCACGCCCACGGCATCTTCCACATCAATTTGCACCGCGATGCCACTGCCGGAGGTGGCATCGAACTCGCCTACATCATTAATGGTTTCGAGTATGGTGCGCGCTAAGTGCTCTTCCACCAGGAAGATGGCTACGTCTCGCTGCACATCCAGCGTCAGCCCTAAAAAGGTTTTTTTCTGAACCAAGCCTTCGCCACGTGCGTTGTTAATAATGGTGGCGCCGGTGGCGCCGGCTTTTCTAGCGGCATCGAGCACCGCATCGGTTTTGGCATCTTCAATAAACGCCATGATTAATTTGAACCGCATAGGCTCTCCTTACGATGAACGCTGTGCGTGCTTTTTTTGTAAATAGGCTGTGATTTGGGCATAGCCCATCACGGTGATCATCGGAAACAAACTGGCAAACGCAATTAAGCCAAACCCATCAAGCATCGGGTTTCTTCCCGGTACGGTAGAGGCTAGCCCCAACCCCAGCGCCGTCACCAAGGGCACGGTGACGGTTGAGGTGGTCACCCCGCCAGAATCATAGGCCAAGGGCACGATAAACGGCGGGGCAAAATAGGTTTGGATCACCACCACCACGTAGCCGGTGATGATGTAATAGTGGAGCGGATCGCCCACCACAATGCGATAACACCCCAAGGCAATCCCCATTGCCACGCCAAGCGCCACCGAGGCGCGCAAGCCATTCACCCGAATCGCCCCGCCCGAAACCTTGGCTGCTTTGATTGCCACCGCAATTAACGAGGGCTCAGCGACCGTGGTGCTAAAGCCAATCGCGGCACCAAAAATATATACCCAATAATACGCTTGCCAGTTAATCTCGCCGCTTGCTTTGATTGCAGCCCCAATAAACTCAGGAGCGGTCAGCTGCTCGGCCATCGACGATCCCAGCGGGAATAGCGCCAACTCCAGCCCCATTAAAAACAGGCTCAAGCCCAAGATGACATAGAAAAAACCGAGAATGATCCGTTTGGGGTTATTGAGTGCTTTGCGTAGTACAAACAGTTGAAAACCAACAAGGATCGCAATAATGGGGATCACATCGCGCACGGTGGAGAAAAAAGTGTCGAGAAACAGGGTGAGGTTATTATTCATGCCACCACCATGCCGTAGGCCATCACGAAAATCATCGGCGATAGCGAGGCGAACGCAATCAAGCCAAAGCCATCCACCATAGGGTTACGCCCTTTGATCACGGTTGCCAACCCCACGCCGAGCGCGGTCACCAATGGCACTGTAATCGTGGAGGTGGTTACCCCACCCGAGTCATAGGCAATGCCGATAATGCTCGGCGGGGCGACCATGGTCATCGCCACCACCAGCAAATAGCCGCCAATGATTAAACGGTGAATCGGCCAGCCTTTTATAATGCGCACCACGCCCAACACAATCGCAAACCCGACCGAGAGCGCCACCGTGATCCTAAGGCCATTGGCGTAGTTGTTTTTAGCCGCTTCGCTGGTGTGTATCATCCCGCCATTGGCGGCGACATCTGCCGCCTCTGCCGCTACCGCGGTGAGTGCGGGTTCGGCAATGGTGGTGCCAAACCCGAGCAGAAACGCGAACGCAATCAACCAGCCTAAACTGCCTTTGTGGGCCAGGGAGTGCGCCATGGATTCGCCAATTGGAAATAGCCCCATGTCTAAGCCGTACACAAATAAGGTCAGCCCCACGACCACCAGCACCAAGCCAAAGGTAATTGAGATCCAGTTGGGCAGCGGTTGTTGCAGCACAATGACCTGAAAAAAGCCAATCACCAAGATAATGGGTAATAGGTCACGAAAGCTTCCCAGCAATGATTTGAATAACGCTTGCATGTAGGCGACATGACTCCTTGCGTATTAACGGTAAACACGGTGTTTATGTGCCTATTTATGTTAACACTCCCAAACCAAGGTGCGAGAAGCAGAGCAAAAAACTGCGCGATCCAACCGATTTTGGTTGCGGTACGTATCAGGATGCAAAGCAATCACTTGCGCTAAGTCTAAAACCCTCTTAGCGTTACGGTTAGGGATTACAACAACACGTTTAGGACATCAGGCATGAAGATTCTTATTACCGGCGGCACTGGCCTGATAGGTCAGGCGCTGATTCCGCGATTACTCTCTGAGCATCAAGTCACCGTGCTGTCTCGGTCGGTGCAAAAAGTGACGCAATGTTTTGCCAATAGTGTGACACCGCTGGAGCGGCTCGATGATTTGTCGCATCTGAATGATTTTGATGCCGTGATTAATTTGGCCGGTGAACCTATCGCCGATAAGCGTTGGAGTGAGCAACAAAAAGGGATTATTTGTACCAGCCGCTGGGGGCTGACCGAAAAGCTGGTTGAAAAAATCCATGCCAGCAGCACCCCACCTCACACCTTTATTAGTGGCTCGGCGGTGGGGTACTACGGCGATCAGCAAGATCGCGCCTTTGATGAAACCTTGATGGTTCATGCCGATGACTTTGCCCAGCACGTGTGTCATCAGTGGGAGAAAATTGCACTGAAAGGCGCCTCAACCAACACCCGAGTGTGTTTGCTGCGCACCGGCGTAGTGTTAAGTGCCGAGGGGGGCGCGTTGAAACGGATGATGCTGCCTTACAAGCTTGGGCTCGGAGGCCCGATCGGCAAAGGGCAGCAATATATGCCGTGGATTCATATTGATGACATGGTCGGTGCCATTATCCACCTGCTCAACACCCCTGAGCTCAAAGGGCCGTTTAACTGCACCGCCCCGGAGCCAGCGACCAATAAACGGTTTAGCCAGGCGCTCGCCAGTGCCTTAAAACGCCCGCATGTGTTCTTTGTTCCCACACTCGCGATCAAAACCATGATGGGCGAAGCCTCGCACTTGTTGCTCGATAGCCAGCGCGCCTTGCCGCATGCGTTAGAGGACTCAGGCTTTGAGTTCCAGCACCCCAAGGTGGAAGAGGCGATGCAGTCACTGTTTAAATAGCGCTTTTTACCTTTCGCACAAGCGTGTTGCTGGCCAGATTTTGCTGGACGTTTGATACAAAAAAGCGGGTATCAATTTTCTTGATACCCGCTTTGTTATGTGTAAAACGAGGATGCTTTACACCCGCACCGTGTTAACGCCGTTGCGGGTCAATCAGTTTACCCAGCATTGAGGCGACGGTGACAAACACCAACCCCACTGCTAACACCGGTAGCACCGCCCAAAGCTCGGGATGCAAACGCACTTCCATTTCAAAGCCCCATTTGAGCAGCCCTGCCATCGCCGCTTCAGCGCCAAGCACCGCCATTAACCCCGACACCAAGGCCATCACCCCATACTCACTCCACAGAGTGCGTTGAATACGGGTGCGGCTGGCCCCCAAGGTACGGTAGAGGTTAATTTCCTGCTGGCGTTCGCTCAGGCTGATACGCAGCAAGGTCAGCAGCAGTAACAAGCCGCTGATCACCGCTAGCCCTGCCAACACCGAGAGCGACAAGCCAATTTGACGCAAAATCGATTGAATACGACTGCTCATGGTGCGTAAATCGAGCAGCGTGACGGTTGGGTATTCCCGTGCCAACCGATTGAGCAATGACGTTTGTGATTCATCAAGCCGGAAGCTCACCAACCAGTTGGCCGGTTTGTCGGCGAGAGTGTCACGGTCGAAAATAAAGTAGAAATTGGGCCGCATGTTGCGCCATTCGACTTCACGAATCGAGTTGACCGTGGCGGTAAAGTCTTGGCCGGTGACGCTAAAGGTGAGGCTGTCGCCAATCTCAATCCCTAAACGCGCGGCAATATCCGCTTCCACCGAGACGCCATTTTCGGTTGGCCAGTCGCCCGCAAGCACCTCATTATGCGAAGGCAAGGTTTCACGCCAGGTAAAGTTAAGCTCTCGGCGCAGCGCTTCATCGGCTTCATCGCGCTCGGCTTCATCGGTGGAAACCTGGTAGCGCTCGCCATTTTTGCCCACTAACCGGCCGCGCACGATCGGATACGCATCGGATCGCATCAAGCTGGCTTGGTCGAGCTCCCCCACGTAGTCTTGTTGTGCACTTGGTGCAATGTTCATGGCAAACACATTGGGCGCATCGGGCGGCAGCATCCGTCCCCAATCGGCGAGCAAATCGGTACGCAGCAGCCAGATGATCGCCAACAGCATAAAGGAGATCGCCAAAGCCCCTAGCTGCACGCTGCTAGCCAGTTTGTTGCGGGTAATTCGGCTAAGAGCCAGTTTTACCGACGGTGCGCGTACGCGCGATTTCACCAGCTTGAGCAGGCCTAAGCCAGCCAATGCGAGCAGCACGATCATCGCTGCCATCGCTGCTAACACACTCCATAATAGGGTGTTATCAAACGCCCACAGCGCAAGCGCGCCAACCGGAATCGCTATCAGGATAGCGGCGGTACCACGACGATGCCGCCCGCTGCCAGCCTGCGATTGCACGGCTGCCAACGCGGGCGCATCCAGTAATTTCAGCAATGGCACGCCCAGTGCAGGTAATGCCACCAGCAAGGCAACCCCTGGCGCGAGCACCCATGGCACCCAGCCGTAACTGGGCAGCGGTGAGGGCAATACATCGGTTAGTGGTAAACGCAGGAGCACTTCCAACAGGTAGCCGGCGCCTAAGCCCACCACGGTCGCTAACACAAACAATAAGGTCAGCTGACGCGCTAACCAGCGCCGCACCCACTGCTGACTGGCGCCCAGACTTTTTAGCATCGCCACCAAATCGGCGCGACTTTTGGCATAGTGCTGACACGTGAGCGTTAAGGTGGCCGCGGCCATCACAATCACTAAAACGACGGTAAGAGATAAATACTGGCGGCTGCGATCGAGCATATCGCCAGTACGATCAGAGGTGTTTTCATCCACCCAGCGCTCGCCGTCTTGCAGCGTATAGCTGTCCCTTGCGGCACTTAAACCTGGCTCATCACCGGTTAAGAAGTAGCGATAACGTACCCGGCTCCCTTCGCGTACCACGCCGGCGGCAGGCACATCATCACGGTGCATCATCACCGCAGGCATTTGGCTAAAAGGATTAAACGACAGCTCTGGCTCGGCGGCCAAGGTGCCACTGACGCTCAGATCAAGATTGCCAATCGAGACCTTATCGCCCGGCTTAACATCGAGCAAACTAAACACCCGCTCAGACAGCCATAGCTCACCGGGCTGAATGCGTCGATCTCCCGTTAGGGCTTGGCCGTTTTGCTCCAACACCAGATCGCCACGCAACGGATAGAGGCTATCCACCGCTTTCACGCTCACCAGCTGCATGTTTTTTTCGCTGAACGCCATGGTGCCAAAGCGGGTTTGTGCTGATACCGTGGTGCCCGCTTGTTTAAAGGTCTCAATTTGCTCGGTGTTTATAGGCTGGCGCGTGCTTAGCACGGTATCAGCAGCAATCAGGTTGCGTCCTTGTTGGGTGAGGACGTTTTCAATCCGATCGGCCAATGCGGAAAGCGCGAACACGCAGGTGATAATCAGCGCCAGCGCCACCGCCACCGGCCATATCTGTCCATGCAAAAGCTCTCGCCACGCCCAGCGGTTAAGCAGTCCATTATTACTCGCCATTGACGTGCTCCTGTAGTTTGCCGCTGTCCATCATCAAGGTACGCTGACAGCGTTTGGCCAGCGCCGGATCGTGAGTGACCAACACCAAGGTAGTGCCATGCTTTTCATTCAGCTCAAACAGTAAATCAATAATGGTTGCGGCGGTTTTTTGGTCGAGGTTACCGGTTGGCTCATCGGCAAATAACACGTGCGGGCGGATAATAAAGGCGCGCGCGAGGGCAACACGCTGTTGTTCGCCGCCAGAGAGCTGTGAAGGTAAGTGTGTTTCTCGTCCTTGCAATCCTACCGAGGCCAGCAGTTGCTTGGCGCGGGTTTCGTCTTCGTTTTCGCCACGAATGGTCAGTGGTAGCATCACATTTTCTAATGCATTCAGTGATGGCACTAAAAGAAAGCTTTGGAACACAAACCCTACCGATTCCGCGCGCAGGGCGGCACGGGCATCTTCGTCCAAGGTGGAAAGCTTGTGCCCGAGCAGATCGACTTCACCTTCACTGGGCGTATCTAACCCGGCAAGCAAGGTCATAAGGGTCGATTTTCCCGCGCCCGACACGCCCATTAGCGCAATCGACTCACCCGCCTCGATTTGTAGCGAGACATCCTGCAAAATGGTAAGCGGCTGTTCGCGTGTCACGACATGTTTTGCAATTTTTTCGGCTCGAATAACAGGAGAGGCCATGTTACGCATCCTTACTTTGTTGTGTTTTTTGTGGGTGAGCAGTGCCAGTGCACAAACGCTCCTCGTCCTCGGTGATAGCCTAAGCGCTGGCTACCAAATGGCAGCTGAACAAGCCTGGCCTGCCAAGCTACCGCGCGCGCTGCAAGATCGCGACCTAGATGTTAAGGTGATCAATGCCAGTATATCGGGTGACACCACAGGCAATGGCCTACAACGTTTGCCGCAACTGCTTGAGCGCCACCAACCTGAGTGGGTGCTGATCGAGCTCGGCGGCAATGATGGCCTGCGGGGTTGGCCGTTCAACCGTATACGAGACAACCTTAAGCAATTGATCACTCAGGCACATACGGGCGATGCCAAGCCGCTGTTAGTACAAATCCAGATCCCGCCCAATTACGGCCAGCGCTATGCGCAAGGGTTTGCTGATATTTATCCTACACTGGCAGAGCAAACACAAACCCCCTTACTGCCCTTTTTTATGGAGTCTGTGATCCAAAAGCCTGAATGGATGCGTGATGATGGCATTCATCCGATGCCGGCGGCCCAAACGTGGATTGCCGAGTTTATGGCAGAGCAACTGGTACCGTATCTGTCACAGCCTGACAGTTAATCAACAATAATCAACCAATAGGGATAACGATGACAGCCACCACCCCTTTAAAAAACGCGATCCTTATCACCGGTTGTTCAACAGGGATCGGTTTTGCCTGTGCCAACGCCTTGCATGCTCAGGGCCACACGGTGATCGCAAGCTGCCGACAAGCGGAGGATGTCACACGGTTGCAGCAACAAGGATTAATCTGCATTCAGTTAGACGTCTCGGACAGCAACAGCATTGATCGCGCGGTGGCCACGATTGATGAAATGACCGGTGGGGTCTTGTTTGGCCTCTTTAATAATGGCGCTTACGGCCAACCTGGTGCGCTGGAAGATTTGCCCACCGACGCGCTGCGCGCTCAGTTTGAGACCAATGTGTTTGGCTGGCACCATTTAACCCAAGCCTTATTACCGATGCTGCTCAGTCATAGCGGGGGACGGATTGTGCAAAACAGCTCGGTGCTTGGCATTGTCGCGCTCAAATACCGTGGAGCCTACAATTCGAGTAAATTTGCGCTTGAAGGCTGGACCGATACCCTGCGTTTAGAGCTGAGCGATACGCCGATTAAGGTGAGCTTGATTGAGCCTGGCCCGATTGAAACGGCGTTTCGTGCCAATGCGCTCAGCGCCTTTAAACACTGGGTCGACCCGAATAAAAGTCGCCACCAGCAAGCCTATCAAAGCCAAATCGACCGTCTTGCTGCAGACGAAGGCGGCAACAAATATACCCTACCCGCCGACGCACTGGTTGCGCCACTGACGCATGCCTTGTTCTCGCCTCGCCCCAAGGTGCGTTATCGCGTCACTCAACCCACCGTATGGATGGCGATTCTCAAGCGACTGCTCCCTAGCCGTTGGCTGGATCGGGTCTTGCTCAAAGGCAGTTAATGCAACAATAAGCCGTCGCGGTAAAAAATGTGCTGACTGCCTCATTTGTCATACTTTTGTCATAGAGGTGGGCTAATCTAATTTGTAATGACGACAAAGGCTCTGGGCAACGGGGCCTTCTTGTTAACAGGTAGTATTATAAAGACAAACACAACAACAGGAGCCGGCGGATGACCTTACATCAGTTAAACTGGCTCTGCTTGAGCGTCGCATTGTGCGTGGTGCTCTTGTTCTAACCCGCACGTGTTATTGTTAAAACGTCGCTTGTTTGCAGACCGACGAAATAGGCCACCAAAAGGTGGCTTTTTCGTTTCTCGCCCCCTTGTTGGCTTTGCACATTCCCGCGAGCTTAAACACGCAATTACAGGGCCAGTTGCTTGAATTTCTGCGCGTTTGCCCCCACCCTTAGTGAAAATCCATATCGTCAGGATTCATGATGAACGCAAACTATATCGTCGAATTAACCGAGCATAATTTTCAGCAAATTCTCGAATCATCGTCACGCACGCCTGTGCTGATTTACTTTTGGGCTAATATGATGCCCGAAAGCGTGGAGCTAAAACCCACCGTCGAACAAATTGCTCACGACAGTCATGGCACCTTTACCCTTGCAACCATTGATTGTGAAGCGCAACAAATGATTGCCGCCCAATTCGGTGTCCGTGCGCTTCCAACGCTGGCATTGTTCAAAGATGGTCAGCCAGTGGACGGTTTAGCTGGCCCACAAAACTACGACACAGTGCGCGAAATGCTTGATAAGCACCTACCTAGTCAAGAGAGCCAAGCCTTTGATCAGGCGCGCCAGTTAATGGCAGAGGGCAATTATACCGATGCGCTTGTGATCATTAAGCCGCTGGAGTCCAGCCTTGGCGATAAAGCGGAATACAAGCTTGCCCTTGCAGAATGCTTGGTAGAAACCCACCAGTTTGATGCCGCACAAGCCATTCTTGAGACCATTTTGCTGCAAGATCAAGACGCGACTTATAAGTCATTGATCGCAAAAATTGAATTGCACCATCAAGCCGCAGATGGCCCCGAAATTCGACGCCTGCAAGCGGCGCTTGAAGAAAATCCAGGGGATGCAGGTGTCGCGTACGAACTGGCTTTGCAGTTTAATCACATTAACCGCAGTGAAGATGCGCTTGAACTCTTGATGGGTATTTTGCGTCGCGATCTTAATTACGCCGACGGTGAAGCCAAGAAAACCTTCATGGATATTTTGGCAGCACTCGGCCAAGGCAACGAGATCGCCTCACGCTATCGCCGCCAGCTCTATTCACTGCTTTACTGATCGTTTAATTGACTGCTGGCGATTGGGTCCCCGATGCGCAACAACTTGTGGCATCGGCTTTTAAATCGCCTAACTCACTGTCACCGCGCAGTGCTTCGATAATCGGACACTGCGCGTCACCATCGCCCGGACAAGCCTGAGTCAAGGCATGCAGTGTGGTTTTCATCGCCGCCAACTCTGCGATTTTTTCATCAATTTCGACCAGTTTACTCTCTGCTCGCGCTTTGACATCGGCACTACGCAAAGACGGATCGCGCGATAACGCCAATAAATCGCCACTCTCATCTAATGTAAAACCCACCAGCCGTGCACGGCGAATCATTTGTAGCTCACTGACATGCTGTTCGCCGTAATCCCGGTAACCATTATCGGCACGATGCGGCGGGGTGATCAGCCCTTTTTGTTCATAAAAACGGATGGTTTTGCTGGTTAAGCCGGTTTTTTCGGCCACTTGTTGAATTTTCATATTCGTCGCTTGACCTTCCAGTAACTATAAGGTTTACAGTTTAGCTTAACTGAAATTGCGACAACCGCCAACATCTCACGATGAGAGGCTATCAAGGAGAAGCAATGACGACGACCGACACCAAGATCACCTATTACACACTGCCGTTAAGTGGCCTAAGCTGCCAAGGCTGTGTGAAAAAAGTGACGAAAGCGCTCGAGGATATCGACGGCGTTCGCATTGAGGACGTTGACACCCAATCACTCTCGCTTGAGACCTGGGGCGAAAGCGAACAATATTCTCTTCGCCAAGCCGTCTCAGCAATTGAATCGCTTGGCTATCATGTCGGCTACCGCCATCATTTCACGTTAAGTGGCTTAAACTGTGGCCGCTGTGTCGCTAAAGTAGAAGCAGCATTGGACGAGCAGCCCACCGTGTTTACACACGCCGTCAGCAAAACCCATGCCGAGGTGCACACGAGCTTGAGTGCTGATGCACTGATTGAGATTATCCACCAGCTGGGTTATCAAGCGGCACGCGCATCTGATAATGACGCAAACGTGAGCACTGACAACGAATCACCAGCGCAGACAGACGCACGTAACGCGAATCCAGAAACCTCAGAAGCATCAGAAGCATCAGAAGCATCGGAAGTATCGGAAGCCAAGTCATCCTCGGTCGATAATCCTGCAGATTCAAGCAAGGCCAGCCGTCAGCAATACGTATTATCCGGTATGACCTGCGCAAGCTGCGTGCAAAGCGTAGAAAATGCGATTAGCGGTGTGGATGGCGTGGCGAACGTGAGCGTTAACCTAGCCGAGCGTAGCGCGATTGTTAAAGGCAGTGCATCGTCAGACGCCATTGTTGCGGCAGTAGCAAACGCTGGCTATGGCGCGGAAAAAGTCGAAGACGATAATGATCGGCGTGAGCGCCAGCAAACCCAGCAAGCCAACGAGCTAAAAAACTTTAAACGCAGTACGTTCGCGGGCTTAGGCTTGGGGGCGCCACTGATGGCTTGGGGCGTATTCGGTGGCAGTATGACCATTCAATCGAGCCAAGATCAGTGGGCGTGGGGCGCCATTGCGGTGGTAACCCTCTTGCTTCTTGCAACCGGTGGCCGTCACTTCTTTGCCAATGCCTGGCAAGCGCTGATGCACAAACGTGCCACCATGGATACGTTGGTGGCGCTCGGTACCGGTGCCGCGTGGCTGTATTCCACCGCGGTGGTCATCGCACCTGCATTATTCCCAGAGCAAGCCCGTCATGTGTATTTTGAAGCCTCAGCCATGATCATTGGTTTGATTAGCTTAGGCCATGCGATTGAAGCACGTGCCCGTGCCAATACGTCTAAAGCACTCGACCAATTACTTGATTTACAGCCACCTACAGCCTTAGTCATTGAAAACGGACAAGAAACAGAGCGTCCGCTTGTTGAAGTGAAACAGGGAATGACACTGCGGGTTAAACCTGGCGCTAAGGTACCGGTTGATGGTGAAGTGGTTGATGGCAGCAGCTATATCGACGAATCCATGCTGACCGGTGAGCCTGTGCCTGTTCATAAAACAGCGGGGGACACGCTTCATGCCGGGACCGTGAACCAAAAAGGTGGCTTAACCTTTAAAGCCACTGGTGTGGGCAGCGATACCATGTTGGCACGTATTATTGATTTAGTGCGCGAAGCGCAAAGTAGTAAGCCTGAACTGGCGAAGCTTGCCGACCGTATTTCAGCGGTATTTGTGCCTATCGTGGTCGCCATTGCCATTGTTACCGCGGCTATCTGGTATTTTGTCGGTCCAGAGCCGTCGGTTAGCTACATGCTGGTCACCGCGACCACGGTGTTGATCATCGCCTGCCCCTGCGCGCTTGGCTTGGCGACCCCTCTATCCGTTACCGCTGCGGTGGGTCGCGCCGCCGAAGTCGGGGTCTTAATCCGTGATGCTGATGCGCTGCAAACCGCGGCAAAACTGCACACCTTGGTGTTTGATAAAACGGGCACACTGACCCGCGGCCAGCCCGAAGTCACGCATGTGAATGCTATTCACGGCGACCAAGAGCGCCTCATGGCAATTGCTGCCTCACTGGAGCAACACTCCGAGCACCCATTGGCCCAAGCGATTGTTGGCTATGCCAAGCAGCAGACACTGTCGTTGCCGACATCAAATGACTTTAACAGTGAATCTGGCAAAGGGATCCAGGCCAAGATCGACGGTGAACGTTACTACATCGGCAACCAAGCGTGGATGCAGGCACAAGGGATAGATACTGACGCCCACCAAACCGATATCGACGCCATGACTCAGCGTGGCGAAACCGCGATTTACCTTGCCAATGCGGACAGCGTACAAGCGCTTATTGGTGTCAGTGATCCGATTCGTGATGATGCCATAGACGCTATCGCTCGCCTGCAACAACAGGGGCTTGAGGTGATCATGCTCTCTGGCGACCACCCAGATACCGCCAATGCCATTGGCCGTCAGCTGGGCATTGATCACGTTATTGCCGGTGTGCTGCCTGATGGAAAATCGGAACAAATCCAGTCTCTCCAACAGCAAGGTAAATGCGTTGCCATGGTCGGTGATGGTATCAATGATGCGCCGGCACTTGCGCAAGCCGATGTCGGTGTGGCGATGGGCAGCGGCAGCGATATTGCGATAGAAAGCGCGCAAATTACGCTGATGCACCAACACCTTGGCGCCTTGGCAGACGCCATTGGGCTATCTCAAGCCGCGGTACGCAACATGAAACAAAATCTCTTTGGTGCCTTTATCTACAACACCTTGGGGATCCCGATCGCTGCCGGCATCCTTTACCCCTTTACCGGCATGTTGCTCAGTCCGGTGATCGCGGGTGGCGCAATGGCGCTCTCTTCGATCACGGTGGTGACCAATGCAAACCGATTACGTTTTTTCAAAATAAAATCAGACGATAAGTAACAAGGAGCGATAATGAAGCGTTTACAACTACTTGTAGCAACAGTGGGCCTAATGAGTGCCTCGGCGATGGCCGCGAGCGGTGTGGTGTATAAATCCCCCAGCTGTGGCTGCTGCGACGATTGGGTTGAGCATATGGAGCAAGCCGGCTTTGAGCTAGAGGTAAAACCGCATGACAACATGGCGTCAGTCAAGCAAGACATGGGCGTCCCAGCTGATATGCAGTCATGTCATACCGCACGTATTAATGGCTATGTGATTGAGGGACACGTTCCTGCCCAAGAGGTGAAAAAGCTCTTGGCCACCAATACGGGGTTAGAAGGACTGGCCGTTGCAGGCATGCCGATTGGCTCACCAGGTATGGAATACGGCGATCGTCAACAGCCTTATACGGTCATGGCGTTTGATAAGGCAGGCAATACCCAAGCATTCCAGCACTACCCTAAGCCTTAAGTGCTGGACCGAGAAAACGAAAAAACCCCAGCCAAAAGGCTGGGGTTTTACGTTGGTCGGTGAAGAGGGATTTGATGGGGCGGCCCCCGCGGGACCGGCTCCCGGCCCCGACCAAATACGCTCTCCACTACCTGGATAGTGGTCGGTGAAGAGGGATTCGATGCGACCGGGCTCCCGGCCCCCGACCAAATGCGCTCTCCACTACCTGAATAGTGGTCGGTGAAGAGGGATTCGAACCCCCGACCCTCTGGTCCCAAACCAGATGCGCTACCAAACTGCGCTATTCACCGTTAATGCTTTTTACGTCAACCAAGTAATCTTAGTTTACTCAGTTTTAAAATAGTGGTCGGTGAAGAGGGATTCGATGCGACCGGGCTCCCGGCCCCCGACCAAACGCGCTCTCCACTACCTTGATAGTGGTCGGTGAAGAGGGATTCGATTGGACCGGCTCCCGGCCCCCGACCAAATACGCTCTCCACTACCTGAATAGTGGTCGGTGAAGAGGGATTCGAACCCCCGACCCTCTGGTCCCAAACCAGATGCGCTACCAAACTGCGCTATTCACCGACATATGACAAGTTTTACGAACTGATGTTCGTCTTGTCAAGCACAGAGCTATGCGATCAAATGCATCCCCGTGCTGAGGTCGCCTATCATACTCAAGCATCACGAAACCTCAAGCCCTAATCACGTATTTTTTCTCCCCTCTCAGTTAAACGGTGAAAGTCGCATCAATTGCGAGCAAATTGTGATCGCATCGTTGTTAACAAGTGTTGATAAATTGTTCGACATTTCTATTGATCTTGATCAGTATTCAACACAGTTCCTATTGGCATTCTGACCCTACATTAACGGACACGAGGGTACAGACTATGGACTTTTGGCTTGATCTACTTTTCGGCAACGCCGTGGGCTTGTCATCCATGATTGTCATCATCTGTACATTTGCCCTGATCAGTTTCTTTGGCGGCTATTTTGTCTACAAAGTGATGACATCTAAACTTCAATAACCTGTTTTATTGCCTACCTATCTTTAAGCAAACTTGCTTAACCTAGTGTTACACGGTTGGTCACAGAGTGTGGCGCTAGGTTTCTTTTTTTATTTTCGTTTATACTGTCCCAAATGACTCCACGACGTAGATGGCCCTGTAGTGATGAGTGATAAAAACGAATTTGAGCTATTCCGAGAAATGATGTCTGACGTGGCGCCAATCGAACAGGACACGGTTGAGGACCAAGCCGGACCGCACTCGCCGACTGAAGCGCAACTTGCCCGTCAGTACGCAGCACAGAGGTTAGCTCACAGTAATCCTGAGTATCTATCACTGGATTATGCCACCATGGTTAAACCCGACGACGTCATGGCTTATAAGCGGGATGGCGTGCAAGACGGGGTCTTTCGCAAGCTACGCTTGGGTAAATATGACATTAATGCTCGGCTTGATCTGCACAAGATGTCGTTGGAAAAAGCCCGTGATGAAATTCTCCGCTTCCTAAAGCAGTGCCAACGAATGGACGTGCGTACCGTGATTATCGTTCACGGTAAAGGCGAAAGGAGCAACCCACCGGCAATGATGAAAAGCTATGTCTGCCAGTGGCTGCAACAAATTTCTGACGTGCTCTGCTTTCATTCTGCTCTGAGGCATCAAGGCGGCTCGGGTGCGCTGTATGTGATGCTCAAAAAGAGCCAAGAGAAAAAGTTAGAAACCCGCGAACGACATCTCAGTCACCGTGCCTGAACAACAAAAAGACTGGCGAGTTGCCAGTCTTTTTGCTTTATTGCTTTATTTTCTTTACTGCTTTACTGCAGCGTAAATACCACGCGTATTGCCAGCGCGATTAAAACCACCCCTGACAGCTTGTCAATCCAAGCGCCACGATGACGGATTTTGTCAACAATGGTGGGGCTTGAGAGCAAAAATGCCACCAATGTATACCAAAGCCCGTCAATCAATAACGGGGTTAGCACAATCACACTGCGACTGAATAAGTCAGACCCTACTGCGACGAATTGACTGAATAAGGCAATAAAAAAGAGCGCCAGTTTAGGGTTTAGCATGGAAATCATCGCGCCATCACGCGCCGCTTCGCTAAGGCTTGCGGTTTTGCCCGCCTCTAGCTTTGCCGCGACGCCGCCTTTGCTCAGGAGTGATTTGATCCCTAACCAACCGAGATACGCCGCCCCTGCGTAGGCGATAATCGTGAACAAGATAGGCGATTGTTTAAAGATAACCGCTAACCCTAACATGGTAATTAACGCATACAGGCCAACACCAAACGCATGGGCCCATGAGGCGACAATGCCATGTAGGCGGCTGTTAGCGAGGCTATGTTTTGCCATCACCACCAAGCTGGGCCCTGGTGACATCGCTCCCAGCATACAAACTAAGGCTAACGATGCCCAAATGGTCAATGTCATGCTTGTTTATCCTCTTTTTTACTCGCCAATCGCGGCATACTGCCCCGCGGTTAACGTCATCAGATCGTCCGGGGATAGTTCAATTTCTAAACCGCGACGGCCCGCGCTAACGCACAGGGTTGAAAACTGTTTTGCTGAGGCATCTAAAAACGTCGGTAGACGCTTTTTCTGTCCGAGCGGACTAATGCCACCGACAAGGTATCCGGTTGCGCGTTGTGCCACCTGAGGGTCGGCCATGGTTGCTTTTTTCCCGCCCGCGGCTTTTGCGGCGGCTTTAAGGTTTAAGCTTCCTTTTACCGGCACAATAGCAACGGCCAGCTGTTTACTGTCACCATTGATACAAAACAATAAGGTTTTAAAGACTCGGGCCGGATCCTGCCCCAACGCTTGAACCGCTTCATCGCCAAAATTTGGATTATTTGGATCATGCGCATATTGATGAACCGAGAAGGCAATTCCCTGTTTTTCTGCCAATTTTATTGCTGGCGTCATAATGTTTCTCTACTACTCCAACACCGCATTATCATTACATAAAAAAAGCGGCACTGCATCGGTGCCGCTTTATCTTTATCGCCATTTTATCCGGTTTTATTTGTAAACAATCTCACCTTGTGGCGCATAATCGTTGACGTCGATGGGGCTGTTTGCTTCAAGGTAGTCTTTAAGCACCTCCGCATCGACAAAACCTGTGTTGACGTTACCTGGGTGGTTAGTCAGTTTTGGATAACCGTCACCGCCGGCCGCATTAAAGCTTGGCACGGTAAAGCGATAGGTTTTTTCCATATCAATCGGTTCGCCGCCAATTTTCACATCGTGAACGCTGCCGTTTTCAACCACCATTGAAACGCCGGCAAATTGGACATACGCGCCAGAGTCTGCAGGTTTGGTGCCAACCACATTGAGGTAATCCATCACTTCTTTACCGCTCATGTCGGTGTAAGTGACCATGTTGCCAAATGGCTGCACTTTAAGCACGTCTTTGTAAGTGATATCACCGGCGATAATAGAGTCACGCACACCGCCTGAATTCATCACCGCAAAGTCAGCGTTAGCGCGTTCCATATGCGACTTAGCAATTAAGCGGCCTAGGTTGGTTTGCTGGAAGCGCACCACATCACGATCGCCTTCTAGCTTGCCGTTACTCTCAGCAATCTTAACGTTGAGCTTCTCTTGGCCTTTGTCTTGGTATGGCTTCAAGAAGTCATACAAAGCTTGGTCTTTTGCTATTTCATCTTGAATAAAGACGCGCTGGCTCTCACCATCAACCTTGATTTTCTTTTTCAGGTTCACAGGAATAAGATCGTAGCTGACAAGATTTAAATCGCCATTCTGGAATTCAAACTCGGCTTTACCGACATATTTACCCCATTCATGGGCTTGCATGATCCACGCGCCGTTTTGCTGGTCTGGGGTACACGCATCACCGGGCTCGAAACTCTCGTTATACGTGTTCGGTCCTTCCATACAAACCGGCTCTTGTGAATGGCCGCCGATGATAAGGTCAAGGTCGCCATCATCCATATAGCGCGCCAACGCCACATCACCCGGGGCGTTTACACCGCTTTTGCCATCGGCATAGTGGCCCATATGGGTTGCCGCAATAATGATATCCGGCTTTTCGGTTTCTTTGAGCTTGGCGATCACTTTTTTCGCTTCTGCTTTCGGATCACGGAAATCAAGCGAGCCAATGTACTCAGGGTTACCAATTTTCGCGGTATCTTCTGTGGTCAGACCGACAACCGCAATTTTTAAGCCATTGCGCTCAAACATCTCGTAGGCCTGGAATTTACGCTCGCCCGTTTCTTTATCGTAAATGTTGGCAGACAGCATTGGAAAATCGGTCCACTGCATTTGCTGCTCGAGCACGCTCAATGGGTTATCAAACTCGTGGTTACCAATTGCCATGGCGTCGTAACCGATGCGCGTCATCCCTTTAAAATCCGGTTCCGCGTGGAGTAGATCAGACTCTGGGACACCGGTATTGATGTCACCGCCTGAGAGCAGTAGCACTTCACTGCCTTCTGCTTGTGCTTCTGTACGCAGCTCATCGATCAGCGTTTTGCGCGCGGCCATGCCGTATTCGCCATAGCGGTTGTGCCAGAAACGACCGTGATTGTCGTTGGTATGAAGAATGGTGAGTTTATAAGTGGTATCTGGCGCCCAACCTTGCTCTGGTGTCTCAGAGCCTGAGTTGGCACACCCTGCCAATGATGCAATTAACGCAGCACTAACCGCTGCCTTTAAACAAAGACGTTCCTTCATGATCATAGACCTTTTTAGCGAGGGATAAACCACCATCGACATCATTGTCGGTGGTTAGAAAACGCTATCTAGTCTAAAAGAATTGTTGCTATAGCGCTGAGCCATTTCATATTTTTGTTGCGATGATCACTATACGATATCCAAAATTACTGACTTTGGTGATCGGGGCAAAATTTCTAGAGCCAAGACTCTAAGCCATTAAAAAACGGTGCAGCCTTTGCTTATCTAATGAGACAGGCAAAGCCAGCACCGTGGTTTTATCAAGTGACGGTTACGCGCGGCGCGCTTGCCACCAATGACGACTACTAACAGCAATTAAGGCAGAAGCGGCTAAAAAGAAACAGTAGTAAGAATGGCTGACAATCACTAAAGGAGATAGCCCAAAGCTTGCACCGAGTAACAGAATTTGTGCGCCATAAGGAATCATGCCCTGCACGACACATGAAAAGATATCCAACAAGCTTGCACTTCGCTTAGCCGGTACGGAATGCTCAGTTGCTATATTTTTAGCCACTTGGCCCGAGACAACAATGGCCACGGTATTATTGGCCGTGCACAAGTTAGCGAAAGACACTAACAAGGCGATGCCAAACTCGCTCGCACGAGAATGATGCTGACCTTGGTTTTTCTGAAAGCGGACAATCACTTTATTGACTGTGTTGGTCAAAAAGCTTAATCCACCTTGGCAACGCATCAATTCAGCAATACCACCAATCATTAACGAGAGTACGAAGATTTCTTGCATGCTGGCAAAGCCGTCTTTGACCTCTTGGCTAAACGTCATCAAGGTAAAGTCAGGCGTGCTCATCAGACCCACGCCCATCGCCAGCAAAATACCTGAAGTCAGGACAACAAACACATTTAGTCCCGCCAGGGCCAATACGATGATCGAAAGGTAAGGGATAACCGCCAAGTAGTTAATGCTCTCAGGCGCTTCAACTGGCGCACTTTGATTATTAAATACAAACAGAATGATCGCAGCGATGGCAGCAGGAATGGCAATGCCAACGTTTTCTTTAAACTTGTCACGCATGCTACAGCCTTGTGAGCGCGTGGCCGCGATTGTGGTATCAGAGATAAACGATAAGTTATCGCCAAACATCGCGCCGCTCAGCAATACACCTGCCATGACAGCGGGCGATTGACCGGTTGCAGTGGCCATGTTCAATGCAAAAGGCGCAAGCGCGGCAATGGTGCCCATCGAGGTGCCCATTGCGGTGGAAATAAACGCCGCAATCACAAACAAGCCCGGCAGAATAAGGCTTTCGGGGATCAGCGCTAAACCAAGATTGACCGTGGCTTCCACGCCCCCGGTTGCATCCGCCACCGAAGAAAACGCGCCAGCCAGCAAGTAGATTAAACACATGGCAATAATATCACCATGTCCCATGCCACGAATGAGCTGCTCAATGGCCGTATTCAGGCGCTCACGGCTTAGGCCAATGGCCAAGATCACCGCGGGTAAAATCGCGACGTGTGCAGGCAATTGATAAAAGGCGTAGTCGACACCTTCTAAGGTAAAATACACGCCCGATCCAATAAAAAGGATTAAAAATAAAATCAGGGGAAGCAGTGCAAGCGCAGAAGGCTTCGGTGTGGTGTTTGCTGATGTTGTCATCGCAGTTTTGTTATACCTCTTATAAAACTGTCAACAAGATTACAGCCCTCTAGCCGTCCAGTCAACAAATAGACGTCTAAACATCTAAAAAACGAAGAGACACAAAAAAAGCTGCCAACGTTGGGCAGCTTTTTTATGGGTATCGATAGGCCGGATTAGCGAATATCGATATCTTCAAAGCTTTTGATCACATCATCCAGGGCTTTCATTTGCGCGAGGAAAGGCTCGAGTTTATTCAGCGGCAGGGCTGAGGGGCCATCACAACGGGCATTATCTGGGTCTGGGTGCGCTTCGATAAACAAGCCAGCAATTTTAGTGCCTAGACCTGCACGTGCTAAATCAACGGTTTGCTGACGACGGCCGCCGGATGCAGCGCCTTGCGGATCGCGACACTGGAGCGCATGGGTCACATCAAAAATAATTGGGCTACCGTTTGAGGCTTTTTTCATCACATCAAAACCCAGCATATCAACGACCAGGTTATCGTAACCATGGCAGCTACCACGCTCACACAAAATCACCTTCTCGTTGCCGCACTCAGCAAATTTATCAACAATGTTGCCCACTTGCCCCGGGCTCATAAATTGAGGCTTTTTCACGTTAATCACCGCATCAGTTTTGGCCATGGTTTCGACCAAATCGGTCTGGCGAGCCAAAAACGCCGGTAACTGAATCACGTCGGCGACTTCCGCCACGGGCGCGGCTTGGTATTGCTCGTGAATATCGGTGATCACTTTGACGCCAAAGGTGCGCTTGAGCTCTTCAAAAATCTTTAACCCTTCTTCCATCCCTGGGCCACGGTAAGAGTGCACCGAGGAGCGATTCGCCTTATCAAACGACGCTTTAAAGACGTAAGGAATGCCAAGTTTGTCAGTCACTTTGACGTAATGCTCACAAATTTGCATCGCTAAATCACGTGACTCCAGCACATTCATGCCAGCAAACAAGGTGAACGGGCGATCATTCGCAACAGGTGTATCGCCAATATGGACGGTTTTTTGCGTCATAGGGGTATCCTTTATCATGCGTTAACACGCATTAATGTAACGTCGGTTGCTCTTCGTTAAGCGCTTTCACTTGCATTTTTAACAGCTCAGCGGCCGGATCGTCCGGGCACTGCTCAATAAAATATTCATAGTCGGTCGCCGCTACGCGATCGCAATCCAACTGCTGAAAAATATAGCCACGATCACGAATTTCGTAAGGATCGTCTGGGCTAAAGGTCAACGCAAGCTCACTACAACGCAGTGCCAGGGCGTACTTTTCTTCGCGTAATAAAGCACTTTTGGCCACCGTCAGCCAACGACCAATAATGGTTGGATTGTCGCTCGGCAATAAGTGTGAATCCTCAAGCTCCGCCAGCGGCCCTTGGCTCCCTTTTAACCAACCGCGTAAAGTACGTTGGCTCACACGTTCGCCATTGAAGGGGTTAATAAACACAGGAGCGTTATCCAGTTGATCAATTCTCAACACTAATTGACTAGGAAAAGCGATGGGTTGAACGGGTAAAGATAAGCGCTCACAGAGGTATAAAAACACTGCCCCCAGTGAAGCGGGGATCCCGGTTTTACGCGCTAAGACTTTATCCAAAAAGACATTATCGGAAGAAAAGTACTGTTCGATATCGCCTTTAAACTGCCATTGGTGATAAAAAAGACGGCATAATCCCTCAAGACGCAGCGCCATATCGGGCTCGGCGCCGAGCTGATGCTCCGCTTCATCCGCGAGACGATCGAGAGAGGCCTTCACTTGATGAGCGTCGATCGACGCGTCAATGGCATGGTTGAGGCTGATAGCCCCTTCTGCCAGTGTTAGCGAATCTAATTGTTGATCGGTTAATGGCATCATATTTATCCCATTAGGTGTGGAACTTTAATCAGTGCTAAGTTAGCGGCGGCATAGGCCCACCCTAATGCACCAAAAAACGCCAGTGTCCGGAACAGTTTGCCGCGGCTGTAGTGTAAAGCAACAAAGCCTAATGCAATGTAAGCCAGTACACAGGTCAGCTTTTCGGTTAACCACGCACCAGACTCTGTAAACGGTATAAAACCGGTGACAAAAATCAATGCGACACCGGTGGTCAATAACAAGGTGTCGACCACGTGCGGCGTGACCTTGACCCATTTTTTGTTCATCATCTCGCTATCACGCATCACCCATACGAAACGGATCACGAATAAAGAGAGGCTTAATACCACGGTCAGTAAGTGGGTGTGCTTGAGGGCCATGTAGATCATAATGATTCCTGCTTCCTGTCAGTCTCAATTAACGTCGCTGTGCCAAGGTGATTCTATCGAGCCCAGCGTAATCTTGTTGGGTTTGGAGATTGTGCCAACCCGCTTCTTTCCATACACGACGCACCGCTTCTCCCTGGTTGTAGCCGTGTTCGACCATCAACCAGCCAGAGGCGACTAAGTAATCGGGGGCGGATTGACCAATATAACGAATATCTGCCAACCCACTGTCTTCAGCCACCAGCGCACTCATGGGCTCAAAACGAACATCCCCTTGTTGCAGATGCGGATCCGTCTCATCGATGTAAGGCGGATTACTGACAATCAGATCAAACCGATGCATATCGCTTAACGCCTTAAACCAGTCACTTTGAATAAAGTGGACGTTGTTAATTTGATGCGCATCCGCGTTTCGGCTTGCCAACATCACTGCTTCTGGCATCAAATCAACGCCCACAACGGTGATATCGGGGCGCTCACTGGCAATGGCTAATGCCACCGCTCCCGTGCCGGTGCCTAAGTCTAACACCCGACAAGGGGTCGCTGGCAGAAGCGCTAACGCCTGCTCTACCAAGAGTTCGGTTTCTGGACGCGGGATCAACGTCGCTGGCGACACATTCAGTCTCAGGGTCCAAAAGTCACGGTAGCCCAGAATGTATGCAATCGGCTCTCCTTGCAGTCGGCGGGCAAACAGCTGACGAAATTGCGCCAGTTGTGCCGCGGTGAGTTTGCGCTCGGGCCAGGTATAGAGATAGCTGGTAGGTTGCGCTAACACATGGCAGAGCAAGGCTTTGACATCAATGCCCGCTGAGCCACCGGATAATGCGGTGAGCTCAGTGGTGCTATCGGCCAGCAACGCGCCTATCGTGACTGTCATTATGGATGCTCAGACAAGGCCGCTAATTGATCCGCTTGATGCTCTTGAATCACAGGATCCACCAAGCTATCGAGATCCCCTTGCATCACATCGTCTAAACGATACAAGGTTAAGTTAATGCGATGATCGGAGACGCGACCTTGCGGATAGTTATAAGTCCGAATCCGATCGGAACGATCGCCCGAGCCAAGCAGGTTACGACGGGTTGAGGCTTCCTCAGCGGCGCGTTTTTCTTCTTCCGCTTTAATCAAACGTGCTGCCAGTACTGACATGGCTTTGGCGCGGTTTTTATGTTGTGAACGCTCATCTTGGCATTCCACCACAGTGCCGGTCGGCAAGTGAGTAATGCGAATCGCAGAGTCCGTGGTGTTGACGTGCTGCCCCCCCGCTCCTGAGGCTCGGAAGGTGTCAACTTTCAAGTCGGCCGGATTAATTTCAGGGGCTTCCGTTTCTGGCACTTCAGGCAAAATCGCCACGGTACACGCTGACGTATGGACGCGACCTTGCGACTCGGTGGCAGGTACGCGTTGTACACGGTGACCGCCGGATTCAAATTTCAGCACACCGTAGGCGCCTTCGCCAGCCACACGTGCAATGACTTCTTTAAAGCCGCCGTGCTCTCCTCCACTGGCACTGATCATTTCCAGCTTCCAACCGCGTTGCTCGGCATAACGGCTATACATGCGGAACAAGTCACCCGCAAAAATCCCGGCTTCGTCGCCACCGGCCCCAGCACGGATTTCCAAAAAGCAGTTACGGTCATCGTTCGGGTCTTTCGGCAACAATAAGATTTGCAGCTGATCGGTCAACGCAACAATGCTTTGCTCGGCTTGCGCGACTTCTTCTTGCGCCATCTCGCGCATGTCAGGATCATCTTCGTTGGCCATTTCTTGCGCTGCCGCGAGGTCTTCTTTGGCTTGCTTAAACGCCGTAAAACATTTGATCACTTCTTCCAGCTGCGCGTACTCTTTCGACAGCGCACGAAATTTGTTCTGCTCACTAATGATTTCAGGCGTTCCGAGCAGGTGTTGTACTTCCTCGTAGCGCTCCGCCAGCGATTCTAGCTTCGCTAATATTGATGCTTTCATAAATCTCTTCGTTAGTTGTCGCTGTCCAGCCCCAAGCACGTACGCATCACGGCCAGTTTATCGGGCTCACCATTTTGGGCAGCCTGCTGCATCGCTTGTGTCGGAGGGTGGATCAGTTTATTGGTCAGGCGGTTACTAAGCTGGCGTAATACGCTTTCTGCGTCAGCCCCATTGGCAAGGGCTTGAATACTCTGCGCCAGCTCCGCCTGTTTAATGTGTTCGGACTGTGTCCGGTATTGCTTGATGCTATCTACCGCTTCGCGTGAACGTAACCAGCGCATAAAGTCGGCGCTTTCTTCGGTGACAATGGCTTCTGCTTGGATCGCGGCCAACTTTCGTTGTTCTCGATTGTGCTCCACGATGGATTGTAAGTCATCCACACTGTACAAATAAGCATCCGATAAGTTGCCCACTTTCTCGTCTATGTCTCGTGGTACCGCGATATCGATTAACAGCATGGGTTGGTGGCGTCGCTGTTTCAAGGCTTTTTCAACCATCGCTTTTTCAATCAAAGGCATGGGCGCCGCCGTTGAACTGATCACGATATCGGCGTGGCAAAGCTGCTCGGGTAACGCGTCTAAGCCAATCACTTTGGCATCAAACTGTTCAGCTAAACATTGAGCGCGCGATTGCGTACGGTTCGCAAAGATAATTTGGCTGCATTGATGCTCATGCAAATGTCTCGCAACCAGTTCAATCGTTTCTCCCGCGCCAACCAACAATGTGGTGACGTCCGCTAAGGATTCAAAAATCTGGCGGGCCAACGTACAGGCCGCAAATGCAACAGATACCGCGTTGCCACCAATTTCGGTCTCGGTTCGTACCCGTTTTGCCACCGCAAAGGTTTTGTGGAACAATTTTTCCAACGAGCCGGAAATCATATCGGCATCACTGGCACTGGCGTACGCTTGTTTAACTTGACCTAATATCTGCGGCTCACCTAACACCAAAGAATCTAATCCACAGGCAACACGCATCAGATGCTTCACCGCAGATTGTTCCTCGTGATAATAAATGCTTGCCATCAAACTTTCGCCACTGAGTTGATGAAAGCGTGTGAGCCATTCAACCAAGACCCCGACACCAGGCTGATTTAACTCGGCGTAGATTTCGGTGCGATTGCAGGTTGAGACAATCACACAGCTGCGCACCTGCGGATGCTCGGAAAGCTGCCCTAACGCCTGCTCCAGTTGTTGCGGCGAAAAGGCGACCTTTTCCCGCAGCTCGACGGGGGCCGTTTTGTGATTGATTCCGAGAACTAACAGGCTCATGAAGCGTTGTTACCGACAGCACCAGTAAGGATTGGAGCGGGGGATTTTACTTGATGCCCCCCGTGAATTAAAGCGAACATTGTATCGCAGTATTTTCGTGGTGCGGAAATGTGAAGCCTCACGAGATTGATGACAGACTGGCCAACAACAACTATACCCATTCTTTCCTCCCGCACGGCTAAGTGCCTAACTGACTTCTCTCACCTCGGCGCTTATGGCAAAGTAATGCCAAATGCTGATCACTGTCTGTTGACGTTATAAAAGGATACTCGCTTTCATGTTCTCCTGTATACGTACTGTTTTCTCTTGTATACGCGCTGGTTTCTCTTTTATGCGCACTGGCTTCCCTTGTATACGCGCTGGTTTCTCTTGTATACGAATCAGTATGTTGACGGTCGTCTTTGCGGTGCTCTCTGGCTGTGCAACGGCGCCGGCTCCTACCACAGAATGGCAAACGCATCGCGCATCGCTTGAGACCATAGACTGTTATACCGCACGCGGTAAGGTGGCTTTTATCGCACCAGATACGCGCTTTTCTGCCAACCTTTACTGGCGCCATTCTCCGACTGAATCGACACTGCGGCTAACGAATTTTTTGGGAACCACCCTGTTGTCTCTAACCATGAATGCGCAAGGTGCGACCTTGGTTGATGATCAGGGCAAGCAATACCAAGACCCTAATCCAGCCCGTTTGATCGCCTATTTGACCGGCGCCCATTTACCCGTTGACGCGCTTGCCCCTTGGTTGATTGGCCTACCACGCGCACAAGACCGCTTTTCACTCGGCCCCGATAACCGCTTGGCCGCCCTCGACGACACACAAGGTTGGGATATCGATTATCAAGGCTACAGCGCCGAGACCCAGCCTGCGCTTCCAACTCGAATCACGCTCAGTAACGACCAGCAAACGATCAAACTGATGATTTCTACTTGGACACTCGATAATGACTGAAACAACCTACTGGCCAGCGCCAGCGAAACTTAACTTATTTCTTTATATCAATGGACGCCAAGCTAATGGTTATCACGAACTGCAAACCTTGTTTCAGTTTTTAGATCACGGTGACACCTTGGCTATTACGCCTAATCACAGCGGCACGATCAACCTTAGCCCCGCCATTGACGGCGTCGATGAGAAAGACAATCTGATTATCAAAGCCGCCAAGGCGCTGCAAAATCATACCGGATGCTCACAAGGCGCAGATATTCATCTGGAAAAACATTTGCCCATGGGCGGCGGGCTGGGCGGAGGCTCATCAGATGCAGCCACGACCTTGGTGGCGTTGAATCATTTATGGCAAACCCAGGTGAGCCAGACTACACTGGCAAACATTGGCCTAGGCTTGGGGGCTGACGTGCCTATTTTCATTCACGGTCATGCGGCGTTGGCGGAAGGCGTTGGCGAAAAATTGACGTCTGTATGCCCTGATGAGAAATATTACTTGGTGGTTAAGCCAGATGTGTCTATTTCGACCGCTGCAATTTTTACTCATCCAGACTTGCAAAGAAGTACGCCAAAGCGCACAGTTTCTGAGCTTATGGAGCAAAAATACGAAAACGATTGCGAAAAGATAGCCCGTAAACAATTCCCCGAGGTTGATAAGGCTGTTTCGTGGCTGCTAGAATATGCGCCGTCTAGGATGACTGGGACAGGCGCGTGCGTGTTTGCCGAGTTTGACACCGCACATGATGCCCAGAACACACTCGACACTATGCCTAACTGGCTGACAGGGTTTGTTGCACGAGGGTTGAACCGATCGCCCCTACTCGATGCGCTACAACAACTCGATGCACGACAGCAACACACTGTGAGCCAGTGACTATTAAATGGATGCAACCCGAGGTTTCCACCGTGCCTGATATGAAGCTGTTCGCTGGTAACGCGACACCCGTTCTCGCCCAACGTATCGCAAACCGTCTTTACATGTCACTGGGTGACGCCACTGTTGGCCGTTTTTCTGACGGTGAAGTGTGTGTTCAGATTAACGAGAACGTGCGCGGTAGTGACGTGTTCGTCATCCAATCTACCTGTGCACCGACCAATGACAACTTAATGGAATTGGTCGTGATGATAGATGCGTTCCGACGTGCGTCGGCTGGCCGCATAACCGCAGTTATCCCCTACTTTGGTTATGCCCGTCAAGACCGCCGCGTACGCTCCTCCCGTGTTCCTATCACCGCAAAAGTTATTGCAGATTTCCTTTCTAACGTTGGCGTTGACCGCGTACTCACTGTGGACCTCCACGCAGAACAAATTCAAGGCTTTTTCGACGTCCCTGTTGATAATATCTTCGGTACCCCTGTGCTGCTTGAAGACATGCTGGCGAAAAATTTAGAAGACCCAGTGGTCGTTTCTCCTGATATTGGCGGGGTTGTGCGAGCGCGTGCGACGGCCAAACTATTGGATGACACTGACATTGCCATCATTGATAAGCGCCGTCCGCGTGCTAACGTGTCGCAAGTCATGCACTTGATTGGCGACGTTGAAGGCCGTGACTGCATCATTGTTGATGACATGATTGATACCGGTGGCACCCTGTGTAAAGCCGCCGAAGCCCTGAAGAACCGTGGCGCTAAGCGTGTATTCGCCTATGCAACGCATCCGGTATTCTCGGGGGATGCAGCGAAGAATATCGCTGAGTCCGTCATTGATGAAATTGTGGTCACTGACTCCACACCATTGAGCGCCGAAATTCAAGCAACCGGGCGTGTGTCTCAATTAACACTGTCGGGCATGCTGGCAGAAGCGATTCGCCGTATCAGTAATGAAGAGTCGATCTCTGCAATGTTTAATTCTTAACGCATTGTCATAGACCGACAAGAAACACCCTGCCCTTGTGCAGGGTGTTTTTTTATTGCCCATTTTGAATGGCTGACTCGATTCTTTAGCCATATCAATGGTAGGATATGGCGCCTTTTTGCGTGGGCTCGATGCTCACCGGCTACGATAAGTAGATAGATAGCGAGAAACGTCGTGAGTAATCAAATCCGCTTACTAGTGGGATTGGCCAATCCAGGCCCTGAATACAGCCAAACGCGCCATAATGCCGGTGCTTGGGTCGTTCAGGAGCTAGCACGTATTCACAACGTGCCGCTAAAAGAAGAGAAAAAGTTCTTCGGCTTAACCGGCCGTATCAATGTACATGGACACGATCTCCGTGTGTTGATCCCGACCACGTACATGAACTTGTCGGGTAAAGCGGTGCAAGCCATGGCCAACTTTTACAATATTCCCGTCGACGCCATCATGGTGGCGCATGACGAGCTAGACTTACCACCCGGTGTGGCCAAGTTTAAGCAAGGTGGTGGACACGGTGGCCATAATGGCCTGCGTGATACCATTAGCAAACTTGCAAATGACAAATCGTTTTATCGGCTTCGGATAGGCATCGGTCATCCGGGTCACAAGGATAAGGTAGCGGGATACGTGCTTACCAAAGCCCCCGCTAATGAGCAGAGCCTGCTAGAGCAGGCCACTGACGAGGCAGTACGCAGCCTCGAGATCCTGCTCAAAGATGATCTCGCCAAGGCGCAAAATCGTCTACATACCTTCAAAGCACAGTAATTTTGATTAAAGGGTTACCATCTCATGGGTTTTAAATGTGGCATCGTGGGTCTACCAAACGTAGGCAAATCCACTCTGTTTAATGCACTGACCAAGGCCGGCATTGATGCGGCTAACTTTCCATTTTGTACGATTGAACCCAATACGGGCGTGGTCCCTGTTCCTGATCTACGCTTGGATGCGCTGGCGAAAATTGTCAATCCACAGAAAGTGCTCCCCACCACGATGGAGTTCGTTGACATCGCCGGCTTAGTGGCCGGCGCATCGCGCGGTGAAGGTTTAGGGAACAAGTTCCTAGCGAACATCCGTGAAACCGATGCGATTGGTCATGTGGTACGTTGCTTTGAGAATGACAATATCGTTCACGTGGCAGGTAAAGTGGATCCGGCTGATGATATCGACGTGATTAACACCGAGCTTGCGCTGGCTGATCTTGAAAGCTGTGAGCGTGCGATGCAGCGCAACGCCAAAAAAGCCAAAGGTGGCGATAAAGATGCCAAATTTGAGCTAACCGTGCTTGAAAAACTGCTCCCCGTCCTAGAAGAAGGCAAGATGTTGCGCTCGGTCGAACTGAGCAAAGAAGAAGCCGCAGCAGTACAATACCTTAACTTTTTGACGCTTAAGCCGACCATGTACATTGCCAACGTTAATGATGATGGTTTTGAAAACAACCCATACCTCGACAAAGTGCGAGAGATTGCCGCCCAAGAAGACGCAACCGTGGTGGCCGTGTGTGCGGAAATCGAAGGCGAGATTGCCGAGTTAGATGCCGAAGAAGCGGCGGCTTTCTTGGATGAAATGGGGCTAGAAGAGCCAGGCCTAAACCGCGTGATTCGCGCCGGTTACGAGCTACTCACTCTGCACACCTATTTTACCGCAGGCGTGAAAGAAGTACGTGCTTGGACGGTGCCGATTGGCTCGACCGCGCCACAGGCGGCGGGTAAAATCCATACCGACTTTGAAAAAGGCTTTATTCGTGCCGAAGTGGTTGGCTATGATGATTATATCGCTAACAATGGTGAAAACGGCGCCAAAGATGCCGGTAAATGGCGCTTGGAAGGGAAAGAATATATCGTTAAAGATGGCGATGTGATTCACTTCCGTTTCAACGTTTAATACGCACATACGTTATGCTTTAGGGTGCGTTGTCGAGACCCCATCCTATTGATATTTAGACCAGCCTCCGGGCTGGTTTTTTTATTCCCATCATTCAACGTTCTCCGCCACCTACTCGGTAGGCTTTGCCGTTAAATTGTTCAAAATGGCGATTATTGCAGCCAATGAATGCAAAATCACAAAAAAAACAATAACGAGACCTTGACGACTTTCGCCCAGATCCGCATAATTCGCAGCGTCTTAAGGCACTATGCCTGACAGAGTGGCTACGTAGCTCAGTTGGTTAGAGCACATCACTCATAATGATGGGGTCACAGGTTCGAATCCCGTCGTAGCCACCATTAATTTTATAATTCGGCATGATGTTTAAATGGCCGGGTTAGGTAACACCTACTGGGGTATCGCCAAGCGGTAAGGCAACGGGTTTTGATCTCGTCATTCCCAGGTTCGAATCCTGGTACCCCAGCCATATTAAAAAGCCCACACCATGTGGGCTTTTTTGCGTTTAGGGGCTCGTGTTCACTTAATCCGTTAAAGCGCTATCCCCATTTTGGCTAGTTCCGCGCGGCATTGCTGTACATCGGTAAAGGGTATGCCCGCCATGCCCAGCGCTTTCGCACCTTCCACGTTCGCAATTCTGTCATCCAAAAACACGCAAGAAGCTGGGTCAAGGTGGTAGTCATCCAACAAGCGTTGATAAATAGCAGGTTCAGGTTTCAAACACCCTACTTCGGCTGACACGATGGCACCATCAAACAGCGACCAAAACGCATAGCGCTGTTTTAAGAACGCAACAATTTCGCGCACATTATCGGTTAACGCATAAACCCCATATCCGGCCTGTTTGGCCGAGTGAAGTAACTCGACACTGCCGTAAAGACAAATCTGAGTCTGTTTAATGTAATAAAACAGCGCTTCAAGCTGTGCGGGGCTAAGCGCCGTATCATCGGCAAAACGCTGCTTGGCTTGCGCCTCGGTGAGCGTGCCACGATTCAGCGCTTGCCAAGTATCGCTCTGGAAGATTTGATTGGCATGCGCGTGGGCATCTGTCGCTTCCCCTAAGGTTAAGCGGATAATTTCTTCTGGTGACCAACGCACGATCACATTGCCAATATCAAAAATAATCGTCTGGTAGTTCGCCATATCACGTCCTTGTTCTTGTCGCGAAGGCTAGAGCCCTAACGCATACTTCAATACATGTTTTTTCACCGGGCCGCTGTGTTCAGCCAGTTTAAACACCGCATTACGTGCCAGTTTTAAAGGCGTGATTCGGTTACTAAACGCGGCATAAAACACATCCATCCCGGTTTGCATCACCATGTTATCCGTACGGCGTGCTTTTTCGTACGCCGCTAACGTTGACTCTGCTTGCCATTGTGCGCCTGCATCGGCACAGGCATCCAGCAACGCGCTCACGTCTTTGAAGCCTAAGTTCACCCCTTGCCCCGCGAGCGGGTTAATGGTGTGGGCGGCATCTCCCATGACTACTACGCCGTTACGATGGTACTGCTGGGCATGACGACGCGTTAGCGGAAATGCGCCCCAGTTGATGGGGGTGACATCACCCACTTGTGGTGGGAAATGGCGCCCTATCTCGGCTTTAAGCTGCTCAGCATTGAGCTGACACAACTGTTGAACTCGCGCCGGGCTGTCATACCACACTAATGAGGCATTGTTGCCGCACAATGGCAGTAATGACCGCGGCCCTGAGGGAAAGAATTGCTGCCAGGTAATATCTTGTTGGGGCGCGGCCGTTTCGACATGAATTAACATGCAATGCTGACGATAATCCCAGCTGGTAAGACCGATTTGCGCGTAATCTCGCACTTTCGAGTGGGCACCGTCGGCACCAATCAACCAGGGCGCTTCTAGTGTTTCGCCACTGTCTAATTGGAGTTGATGCAGACCGCCCGCCTGCGTCATACCCGTGATAGAGGTCGGTGAGACAAGGTGCAAATTGTCAAAACGAGCAAACTGTTGCCACAAGCCGAGTTGAATCAAGCGGTTCTCGACCATATATCCTAACTGTGGTAATTCGAGTTGGTCGGCACTGAAACACACACGGCTGTCTTCTGCTTCCCAGGTTTCTAATCGTCGATAGGGACAGACTCGCATGGCTTCAATGTCGGCCCATGCGCCTAAGTCTTGAAGCAAACTGACAGACGCATGAGATATCGCAGACACCCGTAAATCCATCGGTTGTGACGCATGGAAAGGATCCGGTTCTTGGCGTTCTATCAATGCCACCTGCCGACCTTGGCGGGCAAGTCCTAATGCGGCAGCGGCACCGACCATGCCACCGCCGACAATAATAATTTCAAATTGATTCATGACTGTCTCTTTGTCCCGTTAATGCCAGCATTCTACTGAAGGTAAACGAGAATTCGATATCAATCCGATCAAAGTGGGGGCAAATTCGCTTTTCCGATCTCGTTTTGCGGCGTCGGCTCAATCACTTATCCAGATTGACACCATTTCTCCCAGCCTGTGATCTGGTCAGCGATATAGGAAAGCAGTACAATACGCGGCTTGCCAAGCTGATTGACTGATTAAAAACCATACAGCTTGAAAGGGTAATGTCGACCATAAGATTAATAATGAGCGTGAAGTTACATGGCTAAGAAACTGCTGATCAAAACCTGGGGTTGCCAAATGAATGAGTATGACTCATCCAAGATGGCAGATCTGCTAAATTCTGCCGGTGGCTATGAGCTGACCGAACAACCAGAAGACGCAGATGTTCTCCTCCTCAATACCTGTTCAATTCGTGAAAAAGCACAAGAAAAGGTATTCCACCAACTGGGGCGTTGGAAAACACTCAAAGACAAGAATCCAGAGCTGGTGATCGGCGTTGGTGGTTGTGTGGCAACCCAAGAAGGCGATCACATCCGCGAGCGTGCGCCTTATGTGGACGTCATTTTTGGCCCCCAAACGCTACATCGCCTGCCTGAAATGATAAAACAATCACGTGGCGATAGCGGCACAGTGATGGACATTACCTTCCCAGAAATTGAGAAGTTTGACAGTCTGCCTGAGCCGCGTGCCGATGGCGCGACAGCGTTTGTCTCCATTATGGAAGGCTGCTCGAAATACTGTACGTTCTGTGTTGTGCCGTATACGCGCGGCGAAGAAGTGAGCCGTCCGCTCGACGATGTGCTGTTCGAAATTGCCCAGCTTGCCGAGCAAGGTGTGCGTGAGGTAAACCTGCTAGGCCAGAATGTGAATGCCTATCGCGGTGAGACCCATGATGGCGACATCTGTACCTTTGCTGACTTACTGCGCTATGTCGCCGCTATCGATGGTATTGATCGCATTCGCTACACCACCAGTCACCCGGTTGAGTTTACCGATGATATCATTGAGGTGTATCGTGATACGCCAGAAGTGGTGAGCTTTTTGCACTTGCCGGTACAAAGTGGCTCTGATCGAATCTTGACCATGATGAAACGCCCGCACACGGCGATTGAGTACAAATCCAAGATCCGTAAGTTGCGTCAGGCACGTCCCGATATCACCATCAGCTCAGACTTTATCGTCGGCTTCCCGGGAGAAACCGAGCAAGACTTTGAAGCGACCATGAAGCTGATTACCGATATCGACTTTGATATGAGCTTCAGCTTTGTGTATTCACCTCGCCCAGGGACGCCAGCGGCAGATATGCCTGACGACACACCAGAGCAAGTGAAAAAAGAACGCCTGTACCGTTTGCAGCAGCAAGTGAACAGCCAAGCGATGCGCTATTCACGTATGATGCTAGAAACCGAACAACGTATCTTAGTCGAAGGGCCATCGCGTAAGAATCTTATGGAGCTGCGCGGCCGTACTGAGAATAACCGAGTGGTCAACTTTGAAGGCTCTGTCGATTTGATTGGCCAATTTGTTGACGTAAAAATTACTGAAGTGATGCCAAACTCGCTCCGCGGTGAGCTGGTTCGTACCGAAAAAGATATGGACTTGCGTGTCGCCGTCTCGCCAACCGAAATCATGGCGAAGACGCGCAACGAAAACGAGCTTGGTGTTGGTGTATACACGCCATAACGCGTTCATCAATTCAACGGCGTCGGGTGACCGGCGCCGAAAGCGAGGATAATCTTGTCTAAAATCATCTCTCTTGACCTTACATTAGAACCTGCCGACAACACCCGTCTTGCCAACTTATGTGGCCCGTTTGACGATAATATCAAACAACTAGAGCGCCGCTTGGGTGTTGAAATTAGCCACCGCCATAATGCCTTTACGGTGATGGGCAAACCTCACACCGCCAACGCCGCCGTCGACATCTTAAAGCGGCTGTATGTGGATACGGCCCCCGTGCGTGGCAGTTCGCCCGACATTGAGCCCGAAGCCATTCATTTGGCGATCAAAGAGTCTGGCGTGTTAGAACAGAACACCGAATCGAGCATCCCTTACGGTAAAGAGATTAACATCAAGACCAAAAAAGGGGTGATTAAACCGCGCACGCCAAATCAGGCGCAATACATCGCCAATATGGTCAATCATGACATTACTTTTGGCATTGGTCCGGCGGGCACAGGTAAAACCTACCTCGCCGTCGCAGCCGCGGTAGACGCGCTGGAACGCCAAGAGATTCGTCGGATTTTGTTAACACGTCCAGCGGTTGAGGCGGGTGAAAAGTTAGGCTTTTTACCTGGCGATCTCAGCCAGAAAGTCGATCCTTACTTGCGTCCACTCTACGATGCCTTGTTTGAGATGCTCGGTTTCGAGCGGGTCGAAAAACTGATTGATCGTAATGTGATCGAGGTAGCACCGCTGGCTTATATGCGTGGCCGAACCTTGAATGATGCTTTTATCATCTTAGATGAAAGCCAAAACACCACGGTCGAGCAGATGAAAATGTTCCTGACTCGGATTGGCTTTAATTCACGGGCCGTCATCACCGGTGACGTTACCCAAGTCGATTTACCGCGCAATGCCCGCTCAGGGCTACGCCATGCGATTGAAGTGCTGTCTGACGTGAATGAAATTAGCTTTCACTTCTTCCAAGCCGACGATGTGGTGCGCCACCAAGTGGTTACTCGTATTGTTCAGGCCTATGATAAGTGGGAAGCAGAAGATGCGAAGGCACGCAAAGAGGCTGAAGCACGTCGCCGAGAAGCGCGTGAAGCACAGCAGGTCGCGGTGCAACCAACCTCTATCCCACCACAGGACCCATCATGAGCTATTACGTCGATGTGCAGGTCGCCTGTGATGACGAACAGGGGCTGCCCAGTGATGACCAGCTTCAAGCTTGGTTTGAACATGCAATACGCGAAGCCAAGCCTCAAGCGGAAGTGACGATCCGGATTGTGGATGAAGGTGAGAGCCAGAGCTTAAATCGCGACTATCGTGGCAAAGATAAACCGACGAATGTGTTATCTTTCCCCTTTGAAGCACCTCCTGGGGTAGACATAGATTTACTCGGTGATCTGGTGGTATGTCGCCAAGTTGTTGAACAAGAGGCACAGCAGCAAGGCAAAACGCTGATGGATCACTGGGCACATATGGTCGTCCATGGTAGCTTACACTTATTGGGCTACGACCATATTGAGGATGATGAAGCCGAGCAAATGGAAGCCTTGGAACGAAAGATCCTGGCAACCATGGGGGTCAGTGACCCTTATGCGAATGACTTCATTGAGCGTTAACTAACTGAATGAAATTGAATGAACGACGATAATTCGCAAAACGCAGACGGTCCGAGTAGGAAGACCTTCTTCGAACGGCTGGGTCAGTTTTTCCAAGCTGATCCAAAAGACAGACAAGAACTGGTGGACGTATTTCGCGACTCAGAGCAAAACGCCCTGATCGATCAGGACACCCGGGATATGCTGGAAGGTGTGATGCAAATCTCTGACATGCGTGTGAGAGATATCATGATACCCCGTTCGCAGATGGTAATCGTTGAACGATCGCAGTCATTGGAAGCGATCATTAATATTATTATTGATGCCCAACACTCACGTTATCCTGTGATCAGTGATGACAAAGACCATGTTGAAGGCATCTTGCTTGCGAAAGATTTGTTGCGCTATCTGCGCCCCGATGCTGAAGATTTCGACATCGAAAAGGTCTTACGCCCTGTTGTGGTGGTACCAGAGAGTAAGCGGGTTGACCGTCTACTTAAAGAGTTCCAAGAAGAACGCTACCACATGGCGATCGTCATCGATGAATTCGGTGGGGTATCAGGTGTTGTCACCATTGAAGATATTCTCGAAGAAATTGTAGGCGAGATCGAAGACGAGTATGACGATGAGGAAGAGCAAGAGATTCGCCAACTCAGTCGCCATACCTTCTCGATGAAAGCACTGACCACCTTAGAAGACTTTAACGAGCATTTTGGCGCCCAGTTCCAAGATGACGTGGTAGACACTATCGGTGGGTTGGTTATGACCAGTTTTGGTCATCTTCCTGATCGTGGTGAAGAAGTCGACATTGGTGACTACCATTTTAAAGTGACGGCCGCTGATAGTCGTCGTATCATTCAGCTACAAGTTACCATTCCAGACAGTAGCGAATCGAACAGTGAAAACGCCTAACCGTTTACGCCCATTGGGGCAGCCATTATTGGCTGCCCTTTTTGGTGCGCTTGCCACCCTCGCCTTTTCCCCTTTTTCCTATTGGCCCTTTATGTTGGTCGCGCTCTGGGGCTTGTTACTTCTTCTGCAAGTTGCTTCCTCGCCCAAACGCGCGGCTTGGATAGGTTTTAGCTGGGGGCTCGGCCAGTTTACAACTGGGGTAAGCTGGGTGTATGTCAGTATTGACCATTTTGGCGGGATGCCTGTGATCGCAGGCCTGTTTTTGATGGCACTGCTTATCGTCTATTTATCGCTTTACCCCGCGCTATTCGGCTGGCTGATACATAAATCACCCATCAAGCAAGCGGGCATAAAATGGACGATGCTGGCACCTGCCTTGTGGTTAGTGGTTGATTGGTTAAGAGGTTGGGTATTTACCGGTTTTCCCTGGTTATGGCCAGGTTATAGCCAAATAGACAGCCCGTTTGCGGGTATCGCCCCGGTACTGGGTGTACAAGGGATCACGCTCGTCTTGGTGTCGCTTGCGGGCTTAGCCGCCTTGGTGACCCCCCATTGGGGACAATGGCAGGGGCGTGTTCGCCTCTTCGGTATGATCGCTATCATAGGGCTTTTTGCCGTCAGTGAAGGGCTCGGGTCGGTCAAGTGGACAACCAAAACCGATCAGCAGCAAACGGTCTCACTGATCCAAGGCAACGTCCCTCAAGCACTCAAGTGGCGCGCCGACCAACGCTGGCCAACCTTGATGAAGTATCTGGATTTAACCCGTCAACATTGGGACAGTGACGTGGTGATTTGGCCAGAAGCCGCCATTCCCGCATTAGAGCGAGATCTTCCCCGCTTTTTTTCGCAGTTAGACCAAGCGGGCAAGCACAATCAAACCACGGTGATCACGGGGGCGCTCGATCAGCGTGAGGATGGCACCTATTTTAATAATGTGCTCGCGCTCGGTGCAAAAACACCGCGCTATCAGTATCCAGCACCCGCCCAGTACAGCAAACATCACTTACTCCCCTTTGGCGAGTTTGTGCCGTTTGAGTCACTGCTGCGTCCTTTGGCGCCGATTTTTAATCTGCCCATGTCGTCATTTTCTCCAGGCGAAGCGATTCAATCAGCTTTGCCTGCGAACGGCTGGGAATACATTACCGCCCTGTGTTATGAAATTGCGTTTCCCGCGCAAATCCGTGAAAACCTCACCGCCAGTAGCGACGCCATTATTACCCTCTCAAATGACGCCTGGTTTGGCCGCTCTATTGGGCCTTGGCAACATCTAGAAATTGCGCGTATGCGCGCGCTCGAGTTCGGATTACCCGTGATCCGAGCCACCAATAACGGGGTGACGGCTTTAGTCGATGAACGCGGTCAGATTGACGCCTCATTGCCACAATTTAAGACGCAAGTTTTAACCACACAAATTACTCAAACACAGGGGCTGACACCCTACCGTCAATGGGGAAACGGACCGCTTTGGATGTGGATTGTTATCAGTGGCCTGGTGAGCCTGATTGCTTGGCGTCGTGCTACTTATCCACAAAAAGGCTAGCGGTCGTCGCTAGCCTTTAGGTTTGACTATTGCTTTTCAGGTCAGATTAAGACGTCCACACAAACCACAGGCGTTGATTGTCGGTTGAATCGGCATCGCGGCTATCCGTCAGTGCTGGGGTAGCAAACAACAACTCGGTTGTCTGCTTGTCACTATCAGTATCGGATACAGCAGTCTCACTCTTGTCCTCTAACATCGTGCTGTCTTGCTCTTCAGCGGGTGCCATCGTACGTGCCTCACGCTCTTGAGGCGTCATCAAGCGAATATGTCGATTGGCGGTGAGCTCGTTGATTAGTGCTTGTTGAGAGGCCGCTAAACGTACATCGAAAATCAGGGTATCATCGTTTAATTCTGCTAAGTGCACCTGTTGTAGCGCATTTAACCCCGCTAATGTGCGCTCAAGATCGACATAGTCATCGCCGTTATCCATGCCTGCAATGGCAATTTGAAGCGATGCACGCTCATCATCGTTATCGAGTACCACACCAGTTTGCTCGGCATAGTAATCAGCAATAGTATCAATCATGGCTTGGGCATTATTGGCTTGCCCGCGAGTTTGATCTGATTGCATGTCACTGGTATCAGGGAAGAATTGCCAACGGATCCCTTGCTCAGTCAACTTTCCGATCACAATGCCATCGGGCTGGTAGCGCTGACTGGCTTGCTCAACAGGATCAATAAAGCCGCCCCACAGATCACTGCTAGAGATCGCCATCAAATCATCAAAGTCACCCACCGGAATTAACACCGGCAGGCCGCGTATGGCCGCTGCATCACGTAGTTGGTCAATCACAGGACGCCCACTTTGCTCCCAAATAATTTGCCGGTCGCCATCACGGTCATCGACAAGCCACACTAATACTGCTGGGCGAGGGCTCCCCCATAAAGGCAACCCTGCCTGGCGCAGCACGGCGCGAATTTTTTGACTATCAAACCCGACTTCGAGTGTTCGCTGTGCGGCACCATCAGATTGATCCTTGCTTTCTCCATATCCGAGCTGAGAGATGAAACCATCAACGTCTTGCTGCGCTTGCTCGACCGCAGGATTATCCGACACCTCGCGTTGTCCCGAGACTTTAGTCAGTACCGCGATCAGCGCTTGTTTTTTTGCCGCTTGTTGTGAGGTTTGCGCGCCATTATCCAGCGGGATACTGGCATGATAAAGGGGGCTTGCCATCGCACTTGGCAACCAAACACAGGCAATAAGGGCCAACAAAAATCGATTCATAGTTTTTCCACATGGATAAATGGGCGTCCAGCGATCATAAGCGGATAGCGCTAGGTTCAGCAATCCTCAATTGTAAAAAAGAGAGGACAAAGGGGGTCGCACCACCAGCAAACACCATTGATTCGATGCCATCAAGGCGAGCAAGCGATCATGAGGCTAACTATGTTTGCATATGGATTAAAATGAAATCCGTTACATCATTTATTTGCTACCGATCTCACATTTAAAAACATGATGGGAATCACATAAACGCTTTGTGCTAGCATTGCGCGATTTTTTTTGGAGGTGAGATTATGTTGCAAGTTTTACAAGGGGCACAAATGCTGTTCGTCGCATTTGGTGCCTTGGTGTTAGTGCCACTGTTAACCGGGCTCGACCCGAACGTCGCACTCTTTGGGGCCGGGATCGGTACCCTGATATTCCAAGTCATCACCCGCCGCTCTGTCCCTATCTTCCTTGCCTCTTCCTTCGCTTTTATTGCTCCCATTTTGTACGGCGTCAACAATTTTGGTATTCCCGCCACCATGGGTGGCCTCATGGCAGCCGGTGTGATCTATTTATTGATGGGCGCCATCATTCGGATTAAAGGCGTGGATATTATTCACAAGCTCCTGCCACCGGTTGTAGTTGGCCCTGTGATTATGGTTATCGGCCTTGGGTTGGCTCCCACCGCCGTGAATATGGCACTCGGTAAAACCGGCGATGGGAGTGAGCAGTTAATTGCGGGGGATATGGCTATCTGGATCTCTTTGCTGTCATTGCTCACGACCATTGCAGTGAGTGTCTTTGCGAAAGGCTTTTTCAAATTAGTCCCGATTATGGCAGGGATTGTGGTGGGCTATGTTGCCAGCCTCGTCGTTGGTATTGTTGACTTTACTCAAGTTGCGAATGCGAGCTGGTTGATGATGCCTGCTTTTACCCTCCCAGAGTTTAACATCAATGCCATCTTATTTATGATCCCTGTCGCCATCGCGCCTGCCGTTGAGCACGTAGGCGATATGCTGGCCATTTCCAATGTCACCCGTAAAGACTATCTGAAAAAGCCAGGCCTACACCGCACGATGGCCGGTGATGGTGCCGCAACCATTGCCGCTTCACTGTTCGGCGCGCCACCTAATACCACGTATAGTGAAGTGACGGGCGCGGTAATGCTGACCAAAGCGTTTAACCCCAAAATCATGACCTATGCGGCGGTCACTGCCATCGTACTCGCCTTTGTGGGTAAGCTCGGGGCAATGCTGCTTACCATTCCTTTACCAGTGATGGGCGGGATTATGATCTTGCTGTTTGGCTCTATTGCGACCGTCGGGCTCAATACCTTGATTCGTAATCAAGTCGACCTACATGATTCGCGTAACCTTGCCATTGTTGGTGTCACCTTGGTATTTGGTATCGGCGGCATGGCGTTTGGCATTGGCGATTTTAGCCTGCAAGGTATTAGCCTGTGTGGTGTGGTAGCGATTGTGCTCAACTTGGTACTCCCGCGCCAAATGGGCGAAAACCATATTGTTGACAGTGCGCAAATGGAAGAAGAAAAGCACTAATCCCCCAACCTTCATCCATTAAAAAGGGCGCTGACATTCAGCGCCCTTATCTTTTGTCATCAGACTAACGTACCTAGTCTTCAAGATAACCGGATTTAGCTTTGTGCTGCGCGCGCTTCAACCAGCTTGATCGCTTGGTCGATGCGAGCAACTACCCGATCTTTACCAATCAGGTGCATCACCGCATCAACAGATGGGGATTGACCGCCACCCGTGACTGCAACACGCAATGGCATGCCGACTTTACCCATACCAACGTCTAGCTCTGCACACGTATCGGCAATCACCGCTTTCAGGGCATCAACCGTCCAATCATCCAGCGCTTCAATCTTGCCTTTTGCTACTTGCAACGGCGCTAAAGCGACGGGACGCAGATGTTTTTTCGCGGCGGCCGCGTCTATTTCATCAAAGTCTTGGTAGAAGTAACGGCTTTGCGCGGCTAATTCCACCAAGGTGTTGCAGCGCTCGCCAACCAATCCAATGACGTCTGTCAAGGCAGGGCCTTGGCTAGCGTCAATCTGTTGTTGATCAAGATGCCATTGCAAGTGCTTAGCGACCTCGTCCGGATCACCATGCTTAATGTAATGGTTGTTCAACCAATGCAGTTTCTCCGTATTGAACGCTGACGCCGACTTGCTGATCGCTCCCAATGAGAAAAATTCAATCATTTCTTCCATTGAAAATATCTCTTGGTCACCGTGCGACCAACCAAGACGCACAAGGTAGTTACGCAACGCTTGCGGCAAGAAGCCTTGATCACGGTACTGCATGACGCTGACCGCACCGTGGCGTTTAGACAATTTGGCGCCATCGTCGCCTAGAATCATCGAGCAATGAGCAAACTCAGGAACGGGCGCGCCCAGTGCCTCGTAGATATTAATCTGGCGCGGCGTGTTGTTAATGTGATCTTCGCCGCGGACAACTTGGGTGATCCCCATGTCCCAATCATCCACGACGACGCAGAAGTTGTAAGTTGGGCTGCCATCCGTTCGACGAATAATTAGATCGTCAAGCTCGCTGTTGGCAATCTCAATACGACCACGAATTTTGTCGTCAAAAACAACCTTACCCTCTTTCGGGTTGCGGAAACGGATCACATGCGGGTCATCCGCCTTGGCTTGGCTGTTTGCTTCAACCACTTTGGGGTGATTAGCATCGTAACGTGCCTTTAAGCCATTCGCTTTTTGCTCTTCACGAATGGTGTCCAAAAGATCTTTGGGCGCATAACACTTGTAGGCTTTGTCTTCGGCCAGCAACTGATCGACTAATTCGTTATAACGATCAAAGCGCTTGGTTTGGTAGTACGGCCCTTCATCCCAATCAAGACCTAACCATTCCATGCCGGTTAAAATAGCATCAACCGCTTCTTGGGTTGAGCGTTCGATATCAGTATCTTCAATTCGCAAGACAAATTGACCGCCTTGGCTGCGTGCTGCTAACCAAGAATACAGTGCGGTACGTGCACCGCCCACGTGCAAAAAGCCGGTTGGGCTGGGGGCAAAGCGGGTTTTGATAGTCATTAGGATCCCTATCCCAGTGCTGAGAATGATGAGTAACGGTTAGTTTACCAGTCTAGGTAAATTCCACAATCAGGCCATGTGCAGAGGCTGCACATGGCCATGTAAACTACTGGTTGATTAAGGCGATCATCGCGTCTTCGTCGAGGACTGTTACGCCAAGATCTTGTGCTTTCGTCAGTTTAGAGCCAGCCGCTTCACCGGCGATCAACATATCGGTTTTTGCCGAGACACTGCCGGTCACTTTCGCGCCCAGTGCTTGTAACGCCGTTTTGGCATCGGTGCGTGACATTTGCGATAGCGTACCGGTCAGCACAATGGTTTTCCCCGCCAGCGGTTGTGCCTGTTCGTCTGATGGCGCACTCACCGCTGGCCAGTGAATGCCGGTGTTGAGCAGCGCATCTAAAACCGCTTGGTTATGTGGCTCAGCAAAAAAGCGAACGATATGACCCGCGACAATGGCGCCCACATCAGGTACCGCAATCAGTGCTTCTTCATCCGCTGCACGCAGAGCGCCTAAGGTTTTAAAATGCAGGGCAAGATTTTGCGCGGTAGCTTCACCGACTTCTCGGATCCCAAGCGCATAGATAAAGCGTGATAACGTCGTCGCTTTGGCTTTATCCAACGCATCAACCAAATTTTGCGCCGATTTCGGCCCCATTCGATCGAGCTGCGTCACACGCCCTGGGGTTAAAGTGAAGAGATCGGCAGGCGTTTCAATCAGCTCTTTTTCAATTAACTGCTCGACAATTTTATCGCCTAGGCCGTCAATATCCATTGCCTTGCGTGAGGCAAAGTGTTTAATCGCTTCTTTACGCTGAGCCAGACAAATAAGCCCGCCGGTGCAGCGTGCGACCGCCTCACCCTCAATGCGGATCACGGCCGACTCACAGACCGGACAGGCGTCGGGAAACACAATCGGTTTCGCCTGCGCCGGACGCCGGCTTTCCACGACGCCAACCACTTGTGGGATCACATCACCCGCACGGCGAATGACCACAGTATCGCCAATGTGCACGCCTAAACGTTCTATTTCATCACCGTTATGTAAGGTCGCGTTGCTCACCGTCACGCCCCCGACAAAAACAGGTTCAAGCTTAGCCACTGGTGTGATAGCGCCCGTGCGGCCAACTTGAAATTCAACATCGTTGAGGCGGGTGATTTCTTCTTGTGCCGGAAATTTATAGGCAATCGCCCAGCGTGGTGCCCGTGCAACAAATCCGAGCGTTTCTTGGCTGGCTATCTTGTCCACTTTGATCACCACCCCATCAATTTCATAGGGCAGATCATCACGGCGAGCCAGAATATCTTGGTAGTAGGCTTTAACGCCCTCAAGCCCCGACACTTGTTTTACTTCTGGGCTCAGGGCAAGCCCCCATTTTTTAAGCCTATTTAAGCGCTCGCTCTGCCCTTCTCCGAACGGTGTCGACATCACGCCCACCGCATAGGCATAAAAGCTCAGCGGTCGATTGGCGGCGACTTTCGAGTCAAGTTGACGCAGGCTACCCGCCGCAGCGTTCCGTGGGTTAGCGAAGGTTTTATCGCCACGCTTTAACGCTGCCTCATTAAGCGCTTCAAAACCTGCTTTCGGCATAAACACTTCGCCACGCACTTCTAAACGCTCAGGCCAATCCCCTGCTTGCAAGGTCAATGGGACATTGCGAATCGTTTTTACATTGTGCGTAATATTCTCGCCCGTGGTCCCATCGCCTCGCGTCGCGGCCTGCACCAATACACCGTTTTCATAAATCAGGCTGACAGCCAAGCCATCAAGCTTTGGTTCACAGGTATAGGTGACGGGTTCAGTGTTACCGAGTCTGTCTTTGACTCGGCGCTCAAAATCGACGAGATCATCATCACTGAACGCGTTACCAAGCGACAACATCGCCAGCTCATGGGTAACGGTTTCAAAAGCGCTCAGTGGCGCGCCGCCTACACGCTGGCTAGGCGAATCTGACGTCACCCATTCAGGATGCTCAGCTTCAATGGCCAGCAACGTTTGCATCAAACGATCGTATTCGGCATCGGGCAGCTCAGGTCTGTCTTCAACGTAATAACGGTAGGCGTGATAGTTGAGCTGATGCTTAATGTCATCAAGTTGTTGTTTACTGTAAGCCATGGTTTGGTTCGTCGTATCAGCAGAGTTGCAGACAAGTATATCGATAAATCGCCAACAGCGGGAGCCATGTCCCGCTGTCCGTCTAAGCAATCATCAATCGGTGTTAAGCGCGTTACGAGGCGTTGAAGGCTTTCACTCGCTCACGGTATTCATCAAGGCGTGATGGTGTCATCATTGAGCGGGCATCATCTAATACCAATCCACCCAACTCATCCGCAATTTGTTGTGCCGTTTGCAGCATCAATTTAAAGTTTTGCTCTGGCTCACCGTAGCAAGGTAGCGTCATAAAAAAGCTGACCCCTGGCGTTTCAAAGCTCTCTGAGTGACTCACATCAAAGGTGCCGGGCTTGACCATATTCGCGACGCTGAATAGAACCTTACCACTGCCAGATAAGTCTGAATGACGATGATAAATCCCCATGTCACCAAAGCGCAGTCCATATTGCTCAAGGGTCGGAATTAAGTCCAAACCACTAAATACCGCATTATTATTGGCATGCACGTGTAAGACTAATACTTCGGTATCGTCGGGCTCATCGGCTTGGGTTGCCGTTTTTTCTGACTGTTCTGACGCACGCTCGTGGCTTTCATGCTCATCAACCTCAGCTTGAGTCGCCTCGTCGGTATGCATTGTTTCCGCTTCTGGTGGCGCGGAGGCGATATTGGCAGCTTCTGTCTCTCCTGTCTCGTCGCCATCATTGGAAGCAACCGACGCAGAGACAAAGCTAGGATCATCATCGGTTGCCGACATTGACGGGTAAAGCGTTTGTTCTGAGTCAGACGCCACCTGAGTGTCACCGGCAAATAGAGGATCAACATCAGGCTTGTCGCCGAAGCTGACAGCAGGCTCCTGACGCGCGGGCTTTTCATTGCCATGCTTAGTATTGCTGACCACTCTCACCGCACCAATACCGTCTTGGTCAAACTTTTGCGCGTCGTTATCGTCTTCCAGTTTTCCCAAGGGCTTTTCGCCGAACTTGGTCGTCTTTTCTTTCTTGTTTGTCCAGAGACCATGCAAAAGCAAAGCTGCAATTGCTAATGCTCCCAAAACAATCAGTACAAGGCGCAATTCCTGCATCATTGATTCTCAAATCTATCTATGTTCAGCGTTTTGATTAGCTTATGTCACAACGCCGACAGCTTTGCAAACGTTAGTGGAATCATAAGCGGGGCCCGATGGCTGACGCAATGCGTTAATGGTCAACTTAGTTAACTGTATCAAAAGTTGGGAAGAATTTAACGAATCGAGACACACAAATCCGTAAACTTTCCCATTATGGGGTCATTGTCATCGCCATGGCTCCCCCATACTATAACCGCAAACCGTCAGTCGATACCGTAAACCATCAAGGAGAAACAATGAACAACGCGACACGCCCTCGTCCTCAAAGCGGCGCGGGCTACCTTTTTCAGGGGTTTTCATTAATGATGACCCCCGGATTACGCCGCTTTGTGATCATTCCGATCCTCGTGAATGTGCTGCTACTCGGCGGGGCGTTTATCTATTTACTCTCACAATTTAGTGAATGGCTCGATCACTGGATGGCTATGCTACCTGAGTGGTTATCCTGGCTCTCGTTTGTGATTTGGCCTTTGGTCGTGATTGCGATTTTAGTGGTGTTCTCCTACGCATTCAGTACTCTCGCTAACTGGATTGCGGCGCCATTCAACGGCTTATTGTCTGAGCATCTGGAAGCGAAACTCACCGGTGCCCCCGCGCCCGACGATGGGGTAACGGGACTTATCAAGGATGTACCGCGTGTTATGAAGCGCGAGTGGCAAAAGCTAACCTATTACATACCCAAAGCACTCGGATTATTGTTATTGCTTTGGATCCCCGCCATTGGCCAAACCTTAGGCCCTGTGCTTTGGTTTTTATTTAGCGCTTGGATGATGGCCATTCAGTATTGCGACTACCCGTTCGATAACCATAAGGTCGCTTTCCCAACCATGCGCGATACTCTCAAACAACAGCGAGGCACCTCGTTGAGCTTTGGCGCAGTCGTCATGTTGTTTACGATGACACCTTTACTGAATCTCATCGTCATGCCTGCCGCAGTATGTGGTGCAACCGCCATGTGGGTCGATCGCCATAAAGAGCAGTTGGGGCGTAATTAGCGCCCTTTACGCTTTCACACTCACAATAAGATATAACCAACCGATCCTTTCAAAAACAGGCATTAGCGATATGCTTGGAGCAGTGATTTAAATCGGTGTCATGAAGGAACGATACAATGGGCAAGATTTACGAAGACAATACGCAAACAATTGGCCATACCCCACTGGTACGCCTAAACCGTGTTGCTAAGCCGAATGTGTTAGCAAAAGTAGAAGCACGTAACCCAAGCTTTAGTGTGAAGTGCCGCATCGGTGCCAACATGATCTGGGATGCGGAAAAAAAAGGCACCCTGAAACCAGGCATTGAGCTGATTGAACCTACGAGTGGTAATACCGGGGTTGCGCTGGCTTATGTTGCCGCAGCGCGCGGGTATAAATTGACGCTTACCATGCCAGAGTCGATGAGCCTTGAGCGTCGTAAGCTACTTAAAGCGATGGGCGCGACATTGGTGCTCACCGAAGCGCCTAAAGGGATGAAAGGCGCAATTGCGAAAGCAGAGGAAATCATGGCGCAAGCGCCTGGTAAATATCTTATGCTCCAGCAGTTCGACAACCCAGCCAACCCAGAAATTCACGAAAAGACCACAGGCCCTGAGATCTGGGAAGATACTGACGGTGAAATCGATGTGTTTGTTGCCGGTGTCGGCACCGGGGGGACACTGACCGGTGTGAGCCGCTATATCAAAAACACGCAAGGGAAAGCCATTACCACCGTCGCAGTGGAGCCCGCGGAGTCACCCGTGATTGCTCAAACTATTGCTGGCCAAGACGTACAACCGGCCCCTCATAAAATTCAGGGCATCGGCGCCGGCTTTGTCCCAAAAAACTTGGATATCAAGTTAGTTGATCAGGTCGTTTCTGTGAGCTCAGATGAAGCGATTGCCATGGCACGCCGCTTGATGGAAGAAGAAGGTATCCTAGGTGGGATCTCATCAGGCGCAGCCGTTGTCGCCGCGAACAAAATTGCCGAGCTCCCCGAGTTTGCGAATAAGACGATTGTCACAATTTTACCAAGTGCCGCCGAGCGTTATCTCAGTTCGCCACTATTTGCTGGCATGTTCACTGAGCTGGAAACAGAGCAGTAACAGCAGGTTAGCAATCTTCAACTGGTTTCTTCCCACAACAAAGGCCCAAATTGGGCCTTTTTTGTTTGATTTTTATATTAAGCTTTAGTAAAACACAGCAACATTTTTATTTTCCGCATCAAAATAAAAGCCCTTGAGGCGAGTGAGTGGAAGGTCAAAAATGAGAGAAAGATGACATGAAATTGACATGGATTAAGCTATCTGGTCGATTTCTTGGTTAGGTTAGCGTCAACGGATAGCGAAATCGCCCGTTAGCGGTTAAGCTAACCTTATATTTAATACATAGATTTAAAAAAATACAGAAACGGGGTGAATCATGTATCAGAAGCAAGTTGAAATTAGTGCAGAAAACGGCCTACACACTCGTCCAGCGGCGCAGTTCGTCAAAGAAGCAAAAAGCTATGACGCTGACATTACTGTTGAGTCGAACGGTAAGAGCGCGAGCGCGAAAAGCCTATTTAAACTGCAAACCCTTGGCTTGACCAAAGGCACCAAGGTGACTATCTCTGCTGAAGGTGCGCAAGCACAACAAGCCGTTGATCACCTGGTAAAACTGATGGACGAGCTGGAGTAATCCGGCTCTTTTTCTATCGGTTTTAAGTTGGATAAACGTAAGGTAAAGCTATGATTTCAGGCATCCTGGCATCACCTGGTATTGCTTTTGGTAAAGCACTGCTGTTGCAAGAAGAAGACGTTGTCATCAATAAAGATAAGATTGATGCGTCTCGAATTGAAAAAGAAATTCAGCGCGTATTGGATGCTCGCGAACAGTCTAAGACGCAACTCGAAGCGATCAAAGACAAAGCAAGGGAAACCTTCGGCGAAGAGAAAGAAGCGATCTTCGAAGGTCACATCATGCTGCTAGAAGATGAAGAGCTGGAAGACGAGATTGTCAGCTTCATCAAATCTAACCATGCCACTGCAGATCACGCGATTTACGCTGTGATTGAAGAGCAGGCGGTGACGCTTGAATCTCTGGATGATGATTATCTGAAAGAGCGTGCGGCAGATATCCGTGATATTGGTTCTCGTTTTGTTAAAAACGCACTCGGCATCAACATGGTGTCTCTGAGCGCGATCAACGAAGAGGTGATCCTGGTTGCGAATGATCTGACGCCTTCAGAAACAGCACAGGTTGACCTGAATTATGTGCTCGGTTTTATCACCGATATCGGTGGTCGCACCTCGCACTCGTCGATCATGGCACGCTCGTTAGAGCTTCCAGCGATTGTGGGCACTAACAACGCCACCGCCAATGTTAAAAACGGTGACATGTTGGTGCTTGATGCAATTAACAACCAAATTGTCGTTAATCCTTCTGACGACGAGCTCAACAAGTTTAAAGCGATTCGTGATCAACACATCGCGGAAAAAGCCGAGCTCGCGAAGCTCAAAGACTTGCCTGCTATCACATTAGACGGCCACCAAGTCGAAGTGTGCGGCAACGTGGGCACAGTAAAAGACTGTGACGGTGTAAACCGTAACGGTGGTGAAGGTGTGGGTCTTTATCGCACTGAGTTCTTGTTCATGGACCGTGACTCGCTCCCTACTGAAGAAGAGCAATATCAAGCGTATAAGGCGGTCGCAAAAGCGATTGATGGTCACCCAGTGATCATTCGCACCATGGACATTGGCGGTGACAAAGATCTGCCTTATATGGACCTGCCTGAAGAAATGAACCCATTCTTGGGCTGGCGAGCCGTCCGTATCAGTCTTGACCGTCGCGAAATTCTCCGCGATCAGCTACGTGCGATTCTACGTGCATCGGCACACGGTAAAATTCGTGTCATGTTCCCGATGATTATTTCTGTCGAAGAAATCCGCGAGCTAAAAGAAGCGATTGAAACCTACAAAGCAGAGCTACGCCAAGAAGGCCTCGACTTTGATGCTGATCTTGAAATCGGTGTAATGGTTGAGACACCGGCCGCGGCTGCAATCGCTCACCACCTCGCGAAAGAAGTGGAATTTTTCAGCATCGGCACTAACGATTTGACCCAATACACCTTAGCGGTCGATCGTGGTAATGAGCTTATTTCACACCTGTACAATCCACTGTCTCCTGCAGTACTAACGGTTATCAAGCAAGTGATTGATGCCTCACATGCTGAAGGAAAATGGACGGGGATGTGCGGAGAGCTTGCAGGTGATGAGAAAGCAACGTTACTATTGATGGGAATGGGTTTGGATGAGTTCAGCATGAGTGCCATTTCTATCCCTCGCATCAAGAAGATTATCCGTAATGCCAACTTTGCTGATGTGAAAGCGATGGCCGACACAGCGCTCACTTTGCCAACTGCGGCAGAAATCGAGGCCTATGTCGAAAAATTTATTGCGGAAAAAACCGCTTGCTAATATACAATCAGCAAAGAATTACTGCTTAGGAGCAACACTATGGGTCTGTTCGACAAACTGAAGAAGTTGGTGTCTGAAGACAGCAACGACGCTAGTGCTATTGAAATTATCGCCCCATTGTCGGGTGAGATCGTCAACATCGAAGACGTGCCTGACGTTGTGTTTGCTGAGAAAATCGTCGGTGATGGTGTTGCGATTAAGCCATCTGGTGACAAAATGGTAGCGCCAGTAAACGGCACTATCGGTAAGATTTTCGAAACCAACCACGCTTTCTCAATTGAGTCAGACGATGGCGTCGAGCTTTTTGTTCACTTTGGTATCGACACCGTCGAGCTGAAAGGCGAAGGCTTCAAGCGCATTGCCGAAGAAGGTCAAACGGTTAAAGCCGGTGATACCGTGATTGAATTTGATTTAGCGACACTCGAAGAGAAAGCGAAATCAACACTGACACCTGTTGTGATCTCGAATATGGATGAGATCAAAGAGTTGACCAAACTATCAGGTGCCGTCACTGTGGGTGAAACCCCAGTATTACGCGTCACCAAGTAATAAACCGTCTCTGGTTTAGACAAACGCAGCCAATTGGCTGCGTTTTTTTTAAGCCATCGCTCGGCCATCACTCGTAAACTGAAAAAAGAAGCGTTTGACGCGTCGGCTTCTTGCCCAATAAAGGCTTGCCCAAGCTAGCCAAAGGCCGTGTAAAGCAAGCAGCCAATCAAACTGCCCCCCAGTGACGATGAACGTTTGCCAGACTTGATAAGCTTCCCATAGCCATAATAGCCAAACCCACCAATAGCCAATGTGCCAGTGTTGTCTTAGCCATTCAGGCGCTCTGTCGCAGTTACCGACTAATAACAACAACCCGAGCGGCACCACGCCAATTGCCAAGCTTATATAAAACGCCGATAACTCAGGATAAACCAGCGCGAGCAACTCACTACCCTGCTCTCGACTCACGCCAGCCATTGCCAATAGCCACCACGCGCGGCTTAATAACAGTAAACACAACACGGCAATCTGCGGTGCCTTGATATACCCTTTGTCGTCAAAGTGATGAAATGTATCCATAAGCTTATTGATTGAGAAGTCACATATTTACCATGGCGACATGCAATAAAAACTGCAAGCCTAAAAGTAAAATTTGTTATCCTTGGCTGGAGTTATTTATTAAGCGTTACATGGAGCCCTTATGGCCAAAGCCAAAGCCAACGCGACGATTTCGCCAGAAACGCAACAAGACGCCATGCGCGTTGCGAAAGCCACACAAAAACCGGGACAAACAAAAGCGCAGACCAAACTGATTGCACAAGGGATTGAAAAAGGGATTGCCCAATATAAAAAGGAACAAAAAGCAAAAGCACGCGAGCAGGATAAAGCACGAAAAAAACAACAAAATAAACCATCAAGCGCCGCGCCTGTAAAAGCATCTCAAGCCCCGGTCGATGATCTTACCCCCGCTGAACCTGGGTTAGATAAAAGCTACAGCAGTCTCCCATGGCTTTTACTTGTGATAAGCTGGATAGGGTTCATTGGCTATATATTGGTGAGGGCGTAATGTGGAAGCGACTGATAACGGTTATAGGGATCATCACTTTGGCTGGCTGCAGCAAAGGAGAAACGATGGCTAAACATCCGCCAGTGACGGCCTGTGGCGATAGTCCCAACTGTGTGTCCACGGCAGATACCCGAGAAAAATTCCAGCTGGCACCGCTTTATATCGCCAACGACAACGTGACGTTTTCAGCCATTGTCGCGCATATCGCCGCCATGCCGCGCGCTGAGGTCGTCACCTCGCAAGATAATTACGCACACTTACGCTTCACCACTAAGGTGCTGCGCTTTGTGGATGATGTTGAAGTCTCGCTTGAGGGCAACCAGATCGCCCTTCGCTCCGCATCTCGGATTGGCTACTATGACTTTGGCGCCAACCGTCAACGTGCCGAGGTCATTCGCCAACGTTTAACCGACGCTGAGCTTATCACGCCTTAAGCGAGCAGCTAGTTGATATAAGAGCGAATATCGCGCTTTTTATCTTCGACCCAATCACGGCGGAACGGTCCCCAGTCTTTAAGCTGGTAGTAACCGTCGTTATGACGCTTTCCATCTTGGATAAAAGTCATATCAATACCGAGCCCAGACAGTGATTTCAATACATCTTGGATCGTACGACGGGGCCAGCCTGTCGCCTCGATAAGGCGTGGCACATTTGGGCGTTCCATTTCTTCTACCAACACGGCAAGATAGAGACGCCGGGCGAATACCGGGTTTAGTTCCATATGAACCTCCAACAGTTACGAATGTTCCCATTATTCATGCCGCCTGCGAAGAGGCTTTGCGTTTGATCAAAAGGCCATCAAATCGACGTGCTGCAGACTCATTTAGTGGCACATTTCACACGCTTCATCCCTTATCGCATCGCCAAACGGCCCCTTCCCCACTATTGCGTTCAATGTTGAGCGATGTCACTCTTAATTGTCCGTAAATAATGATGATAACGACCATGACAACTGTATTTGGCATTAAAAACTGCGACACCCTAAAAAAAGCCCTTAAATGGTTGGATAACCAAGGCATTAACTATCAGTATCACGATTACCGCAAGACGGGGTTAGATGCCGAGATGTTACAGACCTTTGTTGCCGAATTAGGGTGGGAGCCTTTGATTAACAAGCGTGGCACCACTTATCGCCAGCTAAGTGACGAACAAAAAGCCAGCTTAGACCAACCCCGTGCGATTGCGATCATGTTAGACAATCCAGCGATCATTAAACGCCCTTTACTCGTACACGAAGGGAAGTACTATCTTGGCTTTAAAGAGAGCCAATACGCTGAGATTTTCGCGTAATGTAAGCACTTATTTACTGTTGCTGTAAGGAAACTCCAATGACTGATACTGCTACGCTGGCTTTGGCAAAAGACTTGATCAATCGTGAGTCGGTCACACCGGAAGACGCGGGTTGCCAAGCTCAAATGATTGCTCGATTAGAAGCCCTGGGCTTTACGATTGAAACCATGGTGTTTGACGATACCACCAACCTTTGGGCGCGACGGGGCACTGATGGGCCGCTCTTCACGTTTGCGGGCCACACCGATGTCGTCCCCGCTGGCCCGCGCGATCAATGGCATACGCCGCCATTTGAAGCCACTGTCATTGACGATCACCTTCATGGACGTGGCGCCGCGGACATGAAGGGCTCACTCGCCGCCATGGTTGTGGCTGTTGAGCGCTTTATTGCCGAGCATCCAGACCACTCGGGTTCACTCGCGTTTCTGATCACGTCGGATGAAGAAGGACCCTTTATAAATGGCACCACACGTGTCGTCGATACGCTGATGGCTCGAAATGAGAAAATCGACATGTGTATTGTCGGTGAACCCTCAAGTACGAATCACGTCGGTGATGTGGTCAAAAACGGTCGTCGCGGATCCATCACTGGCGATTTGTACGTTAAAGGAATACAAGGCCATGTCGCCTATCCGCACCTTGCAAGTAATCCTGTCCATCAGGCCATGCCAGCGCTAACAGAGTTAGTGCAAACAGTGTGGGATAATGGCAATGCTTTTTTCCCACCGACAAGCTTTCAAATCCCAAATATTGAGGCAGGTACCGGCGCAGCCAATGTGGTCCCGGGTGAGTGTCATGTGCAATTTAACTTCCGCTTTAGTACCGAGCTAGATAGTGAAACCATCAAACAGCGAGTTTATTCTATTTTGGACGCGCACGGGCTCGACTACACCTTAGAATGGACCCACAGTGGTGACCCGTTTTTGACCGATGAAGGTACCTTGCTTGATGCAGTTGTGGCCGCGGTTGAAGAGGTGAATCATCAAACGCCGCAATTACTGACAACCGGTGGCACCTCCGATGGTCGTTTTATCGCCCAGATGGGCGCTCAAGTGATTGAGCTGGGTCCGGTCAATGCCACGATTCATAAGGTCAATGAGTGTGTGAGTATTCCTGACTTAGAAAAGCTGACCGACATGTACCAAAAAGTGTTGGAAAAGGCGCTACCGTGAGCCTATGCGCAGCACAGTTGATTGGGCAAGACTCTTCAGCCCTTCAACCAATGAACGCGCAACCTGGGGCGCCCTGTTTGCATCAGGATGTGTTATCTGACGTCGCCGCCTTACAACAGGCGGCGAGTCGTGCTGGGTTCGCGTTGAGCGTCGCCAGTGGTTATCGCGCTTTTGAACGCCAGTTGGCGATCTGGAATGGTAAATTTAACGGCGATCTGCCTGTCCTTGATGCTCACAGCCAACCAATGGATATAACCCGCTTATCAGACAAGGAACGGGTGCACGCGATCTTGCGCTGGTCGGCGTTACCCGGCGCCAGTCGACATCATTGGGGAACAGACATGGATGTGTACGATAAGCAGTCTCTTATCCCTGATCAGCCGCTGGCTTTAACGCCCCCCGAATACGACAGCGGCCCGCAAGCGGCCTTTTCTTCTTGGCTACATGCCAATGTATCAGCATTTGGTTTCTTTCTTCCTTATGCGAGATACCAAGGCGGGGTTGCCAGAGAGCCATGGCACATCAGCCATATTGCCACCAGTGCGTCAATGTTATCCGCTTTCTCTCAGGATATGCTCGCGGCTGCGATCACCCATGCGCCGATTTGTGGGAAAGACGCTATCCTCGGCCAATTAGATTGGATATATTCAACTTACGTCACCAACTTATGCGAGGTGGAAAGATGGAATGGCTAACCAATCCTTATGTGATTATTACCATTGTGGTCGCCGTGGTCGTGAGTAACATCATGGCGCTCAAATACACCGCCAACGCCAAGTTTGGGCTTAAATACAAAGACAAGCCTGATAAGCATCAACGTTCAGCGCCTGACGATGACGCAAACGATAATACCGACCTCCCTACTGATAAGAGCGACGATAAAAAATAGCGCCATATCCATGGCGCTATTTTATTTACACGGTGCTATTATCTTCACACGCGACGCAATCGTTTGCTTTTTAAGCCAAAAAATTATAGGGCTAAGCCGATACGCTTTGCTACTTCGATATAAGCTTCTACCACACCACCTAGACCTTGGCGGAAGCGATCTTTATCCAATTTTTCTCGCGTGTTGGCATCCCACAAACGACAGCCATCTGGGCTAAACTCATCGCCAAGGACAATATTACCGTTGACGTCAACGCCAAACTCCAGCTTGTAGTCCACCAGCAATAAGTCACCCTCAGCAAACAGCGCCTTAAGCACATCGTTAACCTGATACGTCAGCGACTTCATGGTCGCTAATTGGGCTTGGCTCGCGAACCCTAAGGACTCACACAGTGATTCATTGACCATAGGATCATGCAGCGCATCGTTTTTTAAAAACAACTCAAAAGTGGGTGGAGTGAGTGCTGTGCCCTCTTCTACGCCCAGTCGGCGACAAAGTGAGCCCGCGGCAATGTTTCTTACCACACACTCAACCGGGATCATATCGAGCTTTTTCACCACGCACTCGGTATCGGACAACAGTTGGTCCATTTGGGTGGGAATACCTGCCTGCTCAAGCTTTTGCATGATGAAGTGATTGAACTTGTTATTCACTTCACCTTTTCGCTCAAGTTGCTCAACACGCTCACCATCAAACGCAGAGGTGTCATTGCGAAAGTGCAGAACAAAGCGGTTTTCATCATCGGTTGCATAAACAGATTTTGCCTTACCGCGATACAACTCAGCACGTTTTTCCATTACCTATTCTCTCCATTAGGCGCTAAAAAATAAGGGACGCTGTCTGGCGTCCCTATAAGATTACTGCGATGTGGCCTGGCTAAGCTGCGCAATGGCCGCTTTCAGCGCTGGGCTAAGCGCTTCTAACGTTGCTTTTTTAACCGGCTTTCCATCACTGTCGGTCACATTGATTGAGGTGCGGTTGCCTAAATCCCCTAACAATAGTGTGTAGCTATTGTCCGGCAGCGAGATAGGTTCAACCCCAAGGGCTTGCCAACGCTCATCATTCGGCGCAACGTGACGCGTTTTCACCGTACCTTGCGATTGGTTGCGGCTTTCTACCGTAAATCCGAGCGGTTTAATCATCTCAGGAAGTTTTTCCCATACGACCTCATACGGAGCACGCGCAATAATCACTGGCAAGCCACTTCGATCAGTACCAAAACTCATCGGAATATCTGACTGACGTTGCGCAGCTAAACGGCGCGCCTCTGCACGTAGTGCTGCATCATGGCTCACCGTAATCAGATTGGTCATTAAGGTGTTATAGCGTTCCTGCTCTGCCGGCGTCAAAGGTTCATCACTGGCCTTGGCGCGTGAATCAATCATATTGACGCCCAGTGCAAATCGCCGCCCTTGTTCGAGTCGTGATAGGCGGAACCGAGCCTGATGAGCACTGTCTTCTTTTTCCCAAGCGATCCAGCCGGTGTCAATTTGATCTGCGGCTTGTGTCTCAACAGGAATGGTCTTATCGTTCGCCAGACGTTCAACGGTTTCCCATAATTGGGTAAGCTGCTGCTCATTGGCAACCGCGACGGTTATTCCACGACTGTCACGCTCAATACGCGCCCCTGGCACTAAATCAAGCACTTGACGCGGCGGACGAATATCGACATTTTTGCCGATTTCGCCCTTAAAGTCTTGCTCAGGGATCTGATAATTGGTGGAAAAGTAAGGCGCTTGATCCGGCAAGGTTTGCCACTGCGACAGCGGGGTCGTTTGCAAGTAGCTAAAATCATCTTTGGCTTGACGGCGTTGCTCGGCGCCACCACTACAGGCCACCAGCCCGGTGACCATGATGGCACAAAGGCCGAGCTTAAATACTGGTTTCATTGACACTCCAACGGCTTAAACAACACCCGCAACCTGCATGGCCTCTCGGACATCGGGACGCAAATGCTCGCTTAATTCGGTTAATGGCAGACGAAGATGGCCATCCGCAATCAATCCCATTTCTCGGACTGCCCACTTCACAGGGATCGGATTGGCTTCGTCAAAAAGGTGACGATGTAAAGGGATCAGCGTCTCGTTGATTGCATGCGCTTGGTCTGCTTCACCGGCGCGCGCCAATTGAATCATTTTGGCCATTGCCGCAGCGGCAACATTGTTAGTGACCGAAATCACACCATGTCCACCAGCAAGGACAAAATCTAGCCCTGTTAAATCATCACCACTAAATAAGAGGAAGTCATCGCCACAAAGTTCCCGATGAATGGCGACACGACTGACATCGGCAGTGGCATCTTTTAGGCCGATAATATTGTCAAAGGTCGCTAGGCGCGCCACCGTTTCAGGCTGAATATCTACGGCGGTACGACCGGGAACATTATAGAGAATCTGAGGTAAGTCGGTCGCTTCGGCAATGGCTTTATAATGCTGGAATAAGCCTTCTTGCGTCGGCTTGTTGTAATAAGGGGTCACACTCAAACAAGCGGCTACGCCCGACCCGGCAAACATTTTACTGAAAGTGATCGCTTCGTGGGTGGCATTTGCCCCCGTACCTGCAATAACGGGAATCCGTCCATCCGCAAATTCCAAGGTCTTTAGGACCACTTTAATGTGCTCATCCACGGTTACTGTCGACGACTCACCCGTTGTGCCCACTGCGACAATCGCATCTGTGCCCGCTTGGATATGAAACTCGACCAGTTTTTTCAGGCTAACGTAATCCACCTCGCCATGTGCATCCATTGGTGTGACGAGCGCCACTATGCTTCCAGAAACCATGTTCGTCTCCCTTATTGGTGATGCTTGCAATGTTACTTTTGGCGCTGGGTAAACACAAGAATAACCCTGCGCGCTGGCGTGTCTTATTCGACATTTCTTACCGCTACATTCAAGTTTGCGATTTTATCATTGAATCAGCGTCTCGTTAGCGTCAATAAAAGGTCAAACACTGTCAAGAGCGTGATCGTAATATCAAAAACTTGCGTAATCTCGAGCACCCTCTATCATCGTCAATTCGGTTTACCGACAAAAAAGGAAACGCAGCGCATGCAAACATTAACGGAAGGCGCTCTAGCGCCCGATTTTTCATTGCAAGATCAAAATGGCGACACCGTCACGCTTAGCCAGTTTCAAGGCGAAAAACGCGTCCTCGTGTATTTTTACCCCAAAGCAATGACACCAGGCTGCACCACACAAGCCTGCTCTTTGCGTGATACTAAGGCCGAGCTCGACGCGCTGGATACCGTGGTGTTAGGTATCAGCCCGGATCCCGTCAAAAAGATCGCCCGCTTTGTCGCGCGCGATGAACTCAATTTCACCCTACTGAGCGACGAAGATCATGCGGTTGCGGATGCATTTGGCGTCTGGGGACCCAAGAAGTTCATGGGGAAAGAATATGACGGCATTCATCGCCTCAGCTTTTTGGTCGGCAAAGATGGCAAAATTGAACATGTGTTCAATAAGTTTAAGACCAAAGATCATCACCAAGTGGTATTGGACTTCCTGAACCAAGCCTAGGACGGCGCCTTATCCTGCCTGTTAACAAAAAAGCGCACGATGAATCGTGCGCTTTTTTCAAACGATGACCATGGGTTCACTCAGCCCACAGGCTTTGCCAATGCTTCTGGATAACCACGCTGTACCGCAAATTCACACGCAGCGCTGACAATCTTAGCGGTCGACGGGCGCGTCATGACGTAATGAGAGGTTGGCGAAATCCAGCCGGCATCTTCAAATTGCGTCAGGACTTTGTTTATCGCCGTCAGCGCCGAGGAGGCTTTCACGATTTCCATCCGAGCGTAGCGCTCACCATCGAAAGACACATCCGACGCCCGCAGCGACGGGTCCTCACCGGGAATTTGTTGCGCTCCACACAAGGGTTTTCCTCCGACTTCGGCCTGCTTAAATTCAGGCAGCCATTGAGCAAAATGTTCGATGGCCCGGTCCGTGCGCTGGCACACTTGATCCCAGTCCCAACCTTGATCGATGTTTTTAACATAGCGCGCGTCGACATTCGGTTGCGCCGATTGCACTGAGCTTTTCACCAAGCCACGTTCAAAGAGGGTCACGTCTTGCGTCATGCCGTGCAGTTGAAAGAAACCATCAGGATAAGGCGTCAGTTGTGCCATACCTTGTGGCGTGCCTCGCTGGCCATGAACAATAATTTCTGGCCATTGGTACTCCGTCGACGTCCAGTGGGCGACGTACGCTGCCTTGTACTCAACCAGACGCTGACGCCCGAAGCCCGCCATATCGTCAATGGTCCCGGTGCGAAACCCCGCCGCATTAATCAGATAGTCAACCTCGGTGGTGTGCGATTGGCCTGCCTTATCTTGATATGTCACTTGCCAACCCGACGCTGTCTGCTGCGTATCCACGACCTTATGATTAAAGTTGAGTTGGCAATGCGGCACGTCGGCAAGCGTCAATTGCGCTTCAGCGGCGAGGCGAAATACACTCAGCCCGTATTCTTGCACCAATACCAACGGATACTTCATCGCACTTAGGTCCAGCGACTGCGCAACCGGCCACATCCACTGATCAGCCGAATCGGTTATACTGCGATAATCTTTTACTTTCAGCGCTTCAAGGTCTGATTGCTGATACAGGCGGAAATAATCAGCAGGTTCGCCCATCACTTTGTTGGCGCTATCAAGCTCGACCAATTGCGCATAACGCTCGCGCAAGGTTTCTAATCGTGCAATCACACTATCTAACGATCCTGGGTCTTGTTCTGGCACCGCCAACACCGTTGGGCGGCGATTCACAGAGTGCGGATACATGCGTACGGTCGCAACGGACTGGTCCAGTAAGGTTAAGCACTGATCGAGCGAGATTTCTCGATACAAATTGCCGCCCGCATGAAGATGACAGATAGGTGGGCCACTGACTAGCCCGGTTCCCGCTTCAAACACTTGGGTATCAATACCACGTTCAGCCAGTCGCATGGCCGCTGTCGTGCCCGCCACGCCGCCACCGATCACAGCGACGCGGAACCCCTCTAAATGCGTATGTTCTTGCCTGTTTTGTACCATGCCAACCCTGTTTTTCATTACTACTTCTGTGGGCCAAACTGATCACGGTAAAGCCTGTGCTCGTGCCGCTCAGCTCCTTTACTTAGGAGCCTGAAAACAAGATGGATCACTCTACGTCTTTTTTTGGATCATCATCGAGCTCAATTTCAGGCAATGCTTGCCATACCGCTTTCACTAACGTCGCCAATGGAATGGCAAAAAATACCCCCCAAAAGCCCCAGAGTCCACCGAAAACCAGTACGGCTATGATGAGTGCCACCGGGTGTAAATTGACCGCTTCCGAGAAAAGCACCGGCACAAGGACGTTACCGTCAAGGGTTTGAATCACGCCGTAAGCAATCATCACATACCAAAACCCGGGCTCAAGTCCCCATTGGAAAAGGGCCACGATCGCTATCGGCACCGTAACAATGGCCGCCCCGATATAGGGGACAAGGACAGAAAAGCCGGTGGCGACACTTAGCAACACGGCATAGCGGAGATCGAGTAACATGAAAGTCAGATAGCTGGTGATACCAACAATAATAATCTCGGTCACTTTCCCGCGAATGTAATTCGATATCTGTTGGTTCATCTCATGACCAACCCGAGAGGCAAGGCGGCGATTACGCGGCAATAATCCTTTAAACATCGCCAACATTTGCGTTTTATCTTTCAGTAAGAAGAAAACCAAGAGCGGGACCAAAATCAAATAGACCGCTAGCGCCACGATGTTCACCAGCGATGATAACGATCCCCTTACCAAGGTTTCCCCAATGTTGAGGACTTTAAACTGCAAGGCATCGACCAGTGTGTTCACCATATGCGGATTAATTAATCCTGGATAGCGCTCGGGTAAGCTCATCATCAGCATCTGCATGTTATTAAACATATTCGGCACATCGGCCACTAGGCTTATCCCTTGATTCCAAATCGTCGGTACCAAGCCAAACAACGCCATGAATGTGAAGCTGGCAAACAAGGCGATCACCACCAAAACCGATAACGTGCGAGGCAGCCCCAGTCGACTAAGACGATTGACTGGCCAATCGAGTAAATACGCCATGACAATGGCCACGAGTAAAGGCGCCAATAAGTTGCCGAAAAAATAGATGGTGACAAAACCGACCAAAAGAATCAGCACTAGGCTGACCGCATGTGGGTCGGAAAAGCGTCGCCGATACCAGCGATGTAACAATTCAAACATATCAGGCTCGTTATTGTTTTGTGACGTGTAAACGCGAGGCTGGCGTATCTAACCAAGCAATGGTAAATCCTTCACGAGTAAAGTAGGTTGGAATATCGTTTTTCGCGCCTTGATCGCCCAGTAAAATCACTAACTGCTCGCCGGCACGCAACGACGCTGCTGCACGCTTGGCGAGTAGCAGGGCCATTGGGCAAACATGTGCTCGTAAATCAAGAGTTTGACATTCCATTCTGTCTCACCGGTCGGTATTATCGTTGGTATTGTAATGGACATTAGATAGAACGCCAACGAAACCCAGACAGGTTTTATCGGTCTGTACTTAAGTACACTTGCGTATTTTAAAAGGTAATGACACTTATGCCGCCACGTGCATCTTGCTCCTGGAGAGGAAAAACGGCTCGCCGCCTCGTCGCCTATGCGCTTGCAGGGACATTGGTCAGTGCGCCTGTGTCAGCAAACGTCGAGTCATATCAAAGTGATTTGCCTAACATTGGCACCGCTGCCGCGAGTACGCTGTCGGTGGCAAAAGAAAAAGAGTTTGGTGATGCTTATATGCGAATGCTACGAGCCAGCAAACCCATTATTGATGATCCTTTACTCGGTGAATATGTTAACGCCCTCGGGCATCGGTTGGTGGCGAACGCCAACGATGTCCGCACGCCCTTCCAGTTTATTTTGATTGATAATCAAGCGATCAATGCGTTTGCCTTTTTTGGCGGGTATGTAGCCATGCATTCTGGGCTTTTCCTGCATGCCAAGACAGAAAGCGAACTGGCATCTGTGATGGCGCACGAAATCGCGCACGTAACCCAACGCCACCTTGCGCGCAGCATGGAAGCGCAGGCACAAACCTCGCCGCTGACGGTTGCCGCTTTAGTTGGCTCTTTAATGCTCGCGATTGCAGCGCCTGAAGCAGGCATAGCCGCAGCTCATGCAGCAACGGCGGGGAGTATGCAAAGCCAAATAAACTTTACCCGCCGTAACGAAGAAGAGGCCGACCGCGTCGGAATTGAAACCCTCGCTCGCGCGGATTTCGATGTTGAGGCGATGCCACGCTTTTTCTCTCGGTTAGCCGATGAGTACCGCTACGCCAGTCAAATGCCGGAGTATTTCAGCACTCACCCATTACCCGCGTCTCGGATCACAGATTCACGCGCGCGGGCGCGTCAGTATCCTCAAAAAAGCGTGCCCGACTCTCCCGATTACCAACTCGCACGAGCGCGGATCGTTGCACGATATAGCGGTATCGCTGATCGTTCCGCCATGGACTGGTTTGAACGGCGTCATAAAGCAGCATCGCCAGCGGAAAAACATAGCCTTGATTACGGCATAGCGCTGTTGGATATTGATGCACAGCGCTATCAACAAGCGCGTGAGAAGCTGGCGCCCCTCATTAAAGCTCAACCCAATAATCGTTTTTATATTGACGCGATGACCGACTTAGATATTGGCGAAAAGCAGTATGACAGCGCCTTATCCCGCCTGAATCAAGCCTTGAGCCAGCAGCCTAACAATCGCGTATTGTTGCTTAATCACGCTTACACCTTGGTAAAAGCCAAGCGTGGCGGTGAAGCGATCAAGGCATTAGAGCGCTACACTCACCAGCATGCCGATGACAGCAACGGATGGTTTTTGTTACAACAAGCGTACGAAAGCACTGGCACACACCGTGACGGCGAATTAGCTGCTCAAGGAGAGCGTTACGCGCTGCGCGGTCAATGGAGCAAAGCCATTCGTAACTACACCCAAGCCGCTCAACTGGCTGAGTTAGGCAGCTTGGCACAAGCACGTTATGATGCACGTATCGATCAATTACGCCATCAGCAGGCACGCTTTAAAGCGCTCAGTGATCGTTAACTCAACTTAAAAAGGATAGATGTTGTGAGCCCCATTACTCTGTACCACAATCCACGTTGCTCAAAAAGTCGAGAAACCCTCAAGCTGCTTGAGTCAGAGGGCGTCACGCCGACAATCGTTAAATATTTAGAGACGCCATTATCTGCTGATACGCTCCGTGAGTTAAAGCGACAGCTGGGCATGGCATCATTTCGCGACATGATGCGCACCAAAGAAGCGGATTACAAGGCAGCCAATTTGGGCGATGCTTCGGTAGAAGAAGCCCAATTGTTGGAGGCGATGGTTAATCACCCAAAACTGATTGAACGTCCCATTGCCGTTCAAGGCGACAAAGCGATCATCGGCCGCCCACCCGAAAATGTATTGGTATTCGTTCAATGACACAAGTTCTCGTGCTTTATTACAGCCGTTCAGGTAATACACGTAAGCTTGCTCAACAAGTCGCACGCGGTATTGAAGCGCAAGGCGTTGAGGCGGTGTTGCGAACTGTGCCCGAGCTGCCTGCTTATGCCGATGGCAAAATACCGGCCGTCTCGCCAAACGATCCCTTTGTCACCCGTCAGGATCTATTAGATTGCCATGGCCTCGCGCTCGGCAGTCCGGTACGTTTTGGCAACATGGCCGCGCCATTGAAGCAATTTATCGATAGTACTAGTGGCGAATGGTTATCGGGTGCCTTAATTGATAAACCCGCCGCGGTCTTTGGCGCCGGATCAATGCTTCATGGTGGCCAAGAAACCACGCTGCTCACGATGACCCTCCCCTTACTTCATCATGGTATGATGTTAGTCGGTGTTCCACACAGCGAGCGTGCGCTTCATACAACGGAAGGCGGCGGTTCCCCTTACGGTGCATCCAGTGTTGCGGAGCCACATCACCCTTTAATGGCCGACGAAAAGCAAATCGCAAAAACATTAGGCCAACGCTTGGCGCGTTTTGCCCACACTTTTTACCACCACCTAAGATAAAAGGACAGAATCGTGACAGATCCTCGGCTCGCCTTCATGCGCAAATTGTCTTTGCTGAGTAACCTTGGCCTCATTGCTTGGGTGGTCGCGTGGCATGCTTACTTATCGCCCCATCCTCACTTGAATGCATGGGCGGTGACCATTGGCTGGACAATCCCTTTACTGCTCCCTTTACCTGGGATCATCAAAGGCAAAGCGTTTACCCATGCATGGGCCAACTTTATTTTGATGTTCTATTTTTTACACGCCCTTACCATTCTCTATGTCGATGAAGGAGAACGGTGGATGGCTGCTGCAGAGCTCGTCTTCATCACCGCGGCATTTGCTTGTAATATTGTCTTTGCCCGTTGGATGGGGCAATCACAAGGCCTAAAGCTGCCACGGCTTTCTCAAGTCGAAAAAGAAGAACGCCAGCGCTTTGAAGGTCGCGACGACGCCTCTTAGGCACCTTTGGCCACGGATAGACCGACCCGCGCTTTAAAACCAAACGCAAAAGCCAAGCTCTAAAACTTGGCTTACACCGGGTAAGGGCGGCGAGAAAAGTAGCGATGACCACATTGCGTACACGGTGCAATCACATCGACCCGGCTGTGCCGCGTTTGATGATGGCACTGTTCACATTGCAACACGCCCAGTCCGACAATTTCACCCGCTTCATAAACGCCATGATGTTGAAGATCATCGAACACTTCACGCCACTCTAGCTGCGTACGGTCGGTGATCTCTGCCAATTGTTCCCAAATCGAGTTGGCAATCAGATCGTTAAACACCTGACTATCAATCTCTTCGGTTTGAGATTTATCGTACTGTTCACCGAACGCTTTCACATCACGTTTAAAGTATGCCTCGATCAAGGCCCATTCATCTTTGGTCAGATCGGCCGCGGCTTTGAGGTATTGATCAGACAAGGTCACCCAATGAGACAGTGCCTCGGGGCTGTTTTCTAACGCCTCTTTTACCCGCTCGATGATACTTTGTTGGGGTTCTTTCTCTTTATTCATGGTCCTGTCCTGATTCAAGTGTTGTTGCGGTCTCTGCCTTTCGTTATTCTATGCTGATATTTCTCTTTCAGGTTTTACCTTTCTCACAGAATCTCGGAAGCCATCGATGCAAGAACAATATAGCCCGCAAGATATTGAACAAAAAGTTCAAGCCCATTGGGATGACAATAAAACCTTTGTGGTTCATGAAGACCCTAACAAAGAAAAATTCTACTGTCTTTCTATGTTTCCTTACCCAAGTGGCCGACTGCACATGGGGCATGTCCGTAACTACACCATCGGTGATGTCATTTCCCGTTATCAGCGACTGCAAGGCAAGAATGTGATGCAGCCGATTGGTTGGGATGCGTTTGGCCTTCCTGCCGAAGGCGCTGCGATCAAAAACAAAACCGCGCCCGCGCCTTGGACTTACGAAAACATTGATTACATGAAAGGCCAGCTAAAAATGCTGGGCTTTGGCTACGACTGGAGCCGTGAAGTCGCCACCTGTAGTCCCGATTACTACCGCTGGGAGCAAGGCTTCTTTACCACGCTCTACAACAAGGGGCTGGTTTATAAAAAGACCTCATCAGTGAACTGGTGTCCCAACGATCAGACCGTGCTCGCCAATGAGCAAGTTCACGAAGGTTGCTGCTGGCGCTGCGATACGCCGGTTGAGCAAAAAGAAATCCCGCAGTGGTTTATTAAAATCACCGATTACGCAGAAGAGCTACTGCAAGACATCGACAAACTGGACGGCTGGCCAGACATGGTAAAAACCATGCAGCGTAACTGGATTGGTCGCTCAGAAGGTGTCGAGCTGACGTTTGATGTTGAAGGCGATCACCCCGCACTCGACGTTTACACCACGCGTCCAGATACGCTGATGGGCGTCACTTACGTGGGGATTGCCGCCGGTCACCCCCTCGCGGAGGCGGCGGCCAAAGACAACCCTGCCCTCGCTGAATTCGTACAAGAGTGCCGTAACACCAAAGTTGCCGAAGCCGAGCTGGCGACCATGGAGAAAAAAGGCATGGCGACCGGTTTGTATGCCACGCACCCATTGAACGGGCGTCGTGTCCCTATCTTTGTCGCTAACTTTGTATTGATGGATTACGGCACTGGCGCCGTGATGGCGGTGCCTGCTCACGACCAACGCGACTTCGAATTTGCTCATAAGTACGCGCTGGATATCGAGCCGGTGATCCTCGATGAAAACGGCCATGCGCCCGATTTGTCAGAACAAGCGTATACCGAAAAAGGTAAGCTGTTTAACTCGGGTGAGTTTGACGGGTTAGATTTTAACGCGGCCTTCGATGCGATTGCGAGCAAGCTTGAATCGCTAGGTAAAGGCAAGAAAACGGTTAATTTCCGTTTACGTGATTGGGGCGTCTCTCGTCAGCGTTATTGGGGTGCGCCAATTCCGATGCTGAATACCGAAGACGGTGAGGTCGTGCCCGTCCCAGCTGAGCAGCTGCCCGTGATCCTGCCAGAAGATGTGGTGATGGATGGTGTACAAAGCCCTATCAAAGCTGACAAGCAATGGGCACAAACGCAATATCAAGGTAAGCCAGCGCTGCGTGAAACCGACACTTTCGATACCTTTATGGAGTCGTCGTGGTACTACGCACGTTATTGCTCACCGCAAGCGGATCAAATGCTCGACCCAAGCGCCGCCAATTATTGGCTACCGGTCGATCAGTATATCGGTGGCATTGAGCACGCTTGTATGCACCTGTTGTATTCGCGCTTTTTCCATAAACTATTGCGCGATGAAAATATGGTCGATAGCGACGAGCCATTCAAGCAGTTACTCTGTCAGGGTATGGTGCTCGCCGATGCATTTTATTACACCGACGAAAAAGGGGTACGTGTTTGGGTCTCGCCGACTGATGTGACCGTTGAACGGGACACCAAAGGGCAAATTATTCATGCGGTCGACAGCCAAGGGAACGCCGTCACCCACGCAGGCATGACCAAGATGTCAAAGTCGAAGAACAACGGCATTGATCCCCAATTAATGGTGGAAAAATACGGTGCCGATACCATGCGTCTCTTTATGATGTTTGCCGCACCGGCGGACATGACGTTGGAATGGCAAGAGTCTGGCGTGGAAGGTTCACACCGTTTCTTACGCCGTGTTTGGAAACTGGTCTATGAGCACACCCACAAAGGCGACGTTACTGCGCTGGCAGTCGATACGCTCAATAATGATCAAAAAGCCTTGCGCCGTGATGTGCACAAAGCCATCGCCAAAGTCAGTGATGACATGGGCCGTCGTCAGACGTTCAACACCGCCATTGCCGCGATCATGGAGCTGATGAATCGCTTAGTTAAAGCGCCACAGGACAATGAACAAGACCGTGCTGTTTTAGACGAAGCACTCAAAGCCGTGGTATTGATGCTATATCCCATCACCCCGCACATCTGCTTTACGCTTTGGCAGGCCCTGGGCGAAACCGATATCGACAGTGCCGATTGGCCGCAAGCCGATAAAGCGGCCTTGGTCGAGGAGGAAAAGCTAATCATTGTGCAAGTAAACGGTAAGCTACGTGCCAAGATCACCGTGGCCGCCGACGCCGAGAAAGAAGCCGTTGAAGCACAAGCCATGTCAGACGAAAACGTGGTCAAATTTACCGACGGTAAAACGGTTCGCAAAGTCATTTATGTACCAGGGAAACTGGTTAATATTGTTGCTAACTAACAAGGAGCGATGGAGTGGATCTGTTTAACACTGTGCTTCGCTCCCTGCTCGTCGCGATGGTCTCACTGACCATCGCGTCTTGCGGGTTTGCCTTGCGTGGCAGCTATAATTTGCCCGATGAGGTAGACAAAGTGTCATTGACGAGTTTTGACCCCTATGGGGAGCTGACTCGCCAAATGCGCAACGCTTTGCGTCAACATAACGTTCAGATGGTGTCACCCTCTGACGACGTGGCGAATATCGAGTTGCTTAGCGAAAGTGATAGTGCACAAACTTTGTCGCTCTATCAAAACAGCCGAGTGGCAGAGAAAGAGTTTCGCTATGTTGCACGTTATCGTGTCACCGTGCCGGGGAAAGGTAGCTACACCTACAACACGACCTTAAGCCGTAACTTTCTCGATAACCCACTGACCGCGTTGGCCAAATCAGTCGAGCAAAATAAGTTAGTCGCAGAAATGCGTACCGAGGCGACCCGTCAAATTATGCGTCAACTGTCTCAACTGAAAGGGGATATCGCCGCATTTGAGCGTCAGCAAGCAGAACAAGCGGCATTAGAGCAACTCGAACAGAGAGAGGCGCCCACTGAGCCCAATGTGATCATCGAAACGCGTCAAACTGAAACACAGCCCGCGCAATGATGAGAGCCTATCCAGAACAATTGACGCAGCAGCTTAATCAGCCACTGCGTCAAACTTACTTAGTCTTTGGCACCGATCCTTTGTTAAAGCTCGAGTCTCGTGATGCCATTTGCCACGCGGCACGCTCACAAGGCTTTGAAGAGCATCATAAGTTTATGATTGATAGCCAATTAGATTGGCAAGAAGTGTTTGACTGCTGCCAAGCCCTCAGTTTGTTTTCCTCTCGGCAGATTATTGAATTGACCTGTCCTGAAAATGGCCTGAGCAGCGCCCAAGCCAAGAAACTGACCGAGCTTGCCAGCTACCTCCATCCTGATATTCTCTTGCTCGTTCAAGGCGAGCGGCTCAATAAAAAGCAAGAAAGTGCCAAGTGGTTTACTACGTTGGCAAAGCAAGCCTTGTATGTAGTTTGCCAAACCCCAGATGCACGTCACTTGCCCCGTTTTATTGAAAAGCGCTGCCGCCATCTCGGGCTACAACCCGATCAACCCGCGCTGCAATTGCTTGCCCAATGGCATGAAGGCAACTTACTCGCGCTGGTGCAAAGTTTACAAATCCTCCACTTACTTTATCCCGATGGTGCCCTTACCTTACCTCGGATTGAGAGTGCGTTGTCGCGGCATCATCACTTCACCCCTTTCCAACTGACCGATGCGCTACTTGCCGGTAAGGCCAATCGCGCGCAGCGTATTATCGAACAACTGCATGCTGAAGGCGAAGAGCCCACCTTGTTACTGCGTTTGATCCAAAAAGAACTCAAACAACTCTATACAATCCAAGAGCAAGGGCAACAAGGGCGACCACTCAACGTGCTATTCGATCAGTTGCGTGTTTGGCAAGCGCGTAGACCCATGATCACCGCAGCACTCAATCGGCTAAACAAAGTGCGTCTCGCCTCATTACTGCGCCAGCTCGCTGAGTTAGAGATACAGTTAAAAACCGATTTTGGCAGTGACCCTTGGCCTAACCTGCACTATTTTTGTGCACTTATGTGCCAACCGGCCGAACCTCTGGCGCCCTAGCGTGTCCAAAGGGCTGCTAAGTGATATACTGCCACTGAATATAATCAGCACATACATCGAGGTTCTCTTTGCAAGCTACCGAATTAAAACAGTTTGTCGCCGACAAAGTCGATGAGTTAAAAGCCAGCGATATCGTGACGCTAGACGTACGAGATAAATCCTGCATCACTGACTTTTTGGTGCTTTGTACAGGCAATTCACGTCGCCATGTGGCTTCAATTGCCGAGCACGTTTGTGAGCAAGCCCAAGCGGCTGATATTGGCGCCATGGGGACAGAAGGCAAAGATGACAGTGAGTGGGTCGTTGTCGATTTAGGCGACGTCATGGTTCATGTCATGCAAGAAGAACAACGCCAACTTTATCAACTGGAAAAGCTCTGGAATTAATCCATGAAAATCCAGTTGATTGCAGTCGGCAACAAAATGCCCAAGTGGGTACAACAAGGCTTTGATGAATATCAGCGCCGCTTTCCAAAAGACATGCCACTTGAGCTGGTTGAAGTGCCTGCCGGTAAACGCGGTAAAAATGCAGACATTGCCCGCATATTACAAAAAGAAGGCGAAGCCATGCTCGCTGCGGTAAATCGTGGTAGTCGTATCGTTACCTTAGATATTCCCGGCAAGCCTTGGAATACGCCACAATTAGCCAGTCAACTCGAAAAGTGGAAACTGGACGGGCGCGATGTCGCCATTTTAATTGGTGGCCCAGAAGGGTTGGCCCCCGATTGTAAAGCAGCCGCTGAGCAAAGCTGGTCACTTTCGCCTCTGACCCTGCCCCACCCACTGGTTCGCGTCATCATGGCGGAGAGCCTGTATCGCGCTTGGAGTCTCACCACCAACCATCCTTATCATCGAGAATAACGACAGATGAAGCGCCAACGAGTTGAAATCCGAGACCACAGTACCGAGGCTGCGTTATTTGTGCGCCGCGCTATTGTCTCTTTTGTCGGCATTATGGCGCTTGTTGGAGCGTTGCTCACCAACCTTTATCATATTCAAGTAACCGAGCATCAAGACTACCAAACTCGCTCAAATGATAATCGTATTAAAGTGGTCCCTGTCGCGCCTAACCGTGGCCTCATTTATGACCGCCATGGAAAACTGCTGGCTGAAAACCGCCCGGTTTATCATTTAGAAGTGACCCCCGAGCAAGTCGATGATATGTCGGCAACCTTGGCCAAGCTTAAGCGCTTGTTGTCGCTGGATGACAAAGATATTGCACGTTTTCAACAAGAACGTCGCCGCTCTCGCCGTTTTAATGCCGTGGCACTCAAAACACAACTGACTGACAAAGAGGTCGCGATTTTTTCCGCCCACCAGCATCAATTTACCGGGGTTGAAATCAAAGCCTATCTAAAACGTCATTACCCATATGGCGATGCGTTGACACACGTGCTGGGTTATGTCGCAAGAATTAATGATCGCGATATTGCCAAGTTGCGACAAAAAGACGTGCTCAATAACTACCGAGCGACGCGTGACATTGGCAAACTCGGGATAGAAAAATATTATGAGCCCGAGTTACACGGAAAAGCCGGCTATCAGGAAGTCGAAGTGAATAGCAGAGGTCGTGTAATCCGGACACTTCAATACGTTCCCCCTGAGCCCGGTAAAGACTTAATCCTCAACCTCGATATTGATTTGCAGCTTTACGTACGCGGTATTCTTGGCGATCGCCGAGGTGCAGTGGTGGTGGTTGATCCTGATACCTCCGGGGTTTTGGCCATGGTATCGACCCCAAGCTATGACCCGAACTTATTCGTCCACGGCATTTCGAGTAAACAGTATCAGCAATTACTCAATAATAAAGATCGCCCACTGGTGAATCGGGCGACCCTAGGCATTTATCCCCCCGCCTCAACGGTGAAGCCTTTTATCGCTGTCTCTGCCTTGGAAGAAGGCGTAGTCACCACCCAGACCACCCGCAATGACCCTGGTTATTGGCGCATCCCTAATTCAGACACCCGTCCATTCCGTGACTGGCGTCCCTGGGGCCATGGCCGCGTTAATATTGTTCAATCGATTGAAGAATCGGTTGATACGTTTTTCTATCAAATCGCCTACGATATGGGGATTGATAAATTATCATCATGGATGGGGAAGTTCGGTTTTGGTCATTACACTGGCATTGATATTCAAGAAGAGAGCAGTGCCAATATGCCTAACCGAGAATGGAAAATGAGCCGCTATCGGCAACCTTGGTACAAAGGTGACACCATTCCGGTTGGTATTGGACAAGGCTACTGGACGGCGACACCCATGCAGATTGTTAAAGCACTCACGGTGTTGCTTAACCGTGGGGAAGTGAAAGCCCCAAAACTATTAATGAAAACCCGCGATGAAACGGGTGAACACAAACCGAAGGCTGAGCCATTTCCACCGATAAAAGGGGTCGAGGACAAATATTGGGATGTGGGACTAAAAGGCATGCAATTGGTTAATCATGGGCGTAAAGGGACAGCGCGTCGTGCTTTCCGCTCCGCGGAGTATCTATCGGGAGGAAAATCCGGCACCGCTCAGGTCTTTGGCTTAGGCGAAAACGAAGAGTATAACGCCGATGAAATCGCCGAACATCTGCGCGATCATGCGCTATTTATGGGGTTCGCGCCTTTTGAAAATCCCGAAGTCGCAGTATCTATGGTGTTAGAAAATGCCGGTGGCGGGTCAAGCAATGGTGCGCCGATCGCACGCCGTATCTTCGATCATATTCTAGTGGAAGACAAAGAGACGGAGGAGGAAAAATAATGAGTTCTTTAGCTCAAGCCAGCACCAAACGCTCTTTTTTTGACCGCTTACATCTCGATTTGCCCATGCTGATTGGTGTTTTGTTGCTAATGGGCTTCGGGCTGGTGGTCATGTATAGCGCAAGCGGACAAAGCCTGGCGATGATGGAACGCCAAGCCATTCGCATGACGCTGGCACTTGCCGTCATGTTTGCACTCGCTCAAGTTCCTCCTCGCCACTATGAGTTTTGGTCACCCTATTTGTACACCGTAGGCGTGGTGTTATTAGCGGCGGTATTACTCGTCGGCGAAACCGCCAAAGGGGCGCAACGCTGGCTTGATCTGGGTTTTGTCACATTCCAGCCTTCAGAAATCATTAAATTGGCGGTGCCTTTAATGCTGGCTCGCTTTATTGGTAAAGATCCCCTCCCCCCGAAAACATCTACTTTGCTGATCGCGCTATTCTTGTTGTTGTTCCCTACGCTCATGATTGCCAAACAACCCGATTTAGGGACCTCGATATTGATCGCCGCATCCGGCATATTCGTGTTGTTCCTGGCCGGTATCAGTTGGAAAATCATCACCTCTGCTGTCGTCGCGCTTGCCAGCTTTATACCTGTGCTTTGGTTTTTCCTGATGCATGATTACCAACGTACACGAGTGCTGACCTTGTTTAATCCCGAATCGGATCCACTCGGTGCCGGCTATCACATTATCCAATCAAAGATCGCGATAGGGTCGGGCGGCTTAACCGGCAAAGGCTGGCTCCATGGAACACAATCGCAACTCGAGTTTCTCCCTGAACGTCATACTGATTTTATTTTTGCCGTCATCGCCGAAGAATGGGGCTTAGTAGGTGTTTGCGTGCTACTGGCTTTATATGTGTTTTTGATTGGGCGAGGATTAATGTTGGCAAGCCGAGCACAAACCGCCTTTGGCCGTATGATGGCGGGCAGTATTGTGTTGAGCTTTTTTGTTTATGTTTTTGTCAACATTGGCATGGTAAGCGGTATTTTACCTGTGGTTGGAGTACCCTTACCTTTAATCAGCTATGGTGGCACCTCAATGGTCACGCTCATGGCCGGTTTTGGTATTCTCATGTCCATTCATACTCACCGTAAAATGTTATCCAGGGCATAAACATGCGAGCTATTCTTGTTGTTATTACTCCCCTTTTATTCAGCGCCTGTAGCAACCAGCAAGGGCGCTACGATATGCATAATGACAAAGCCCCAGAGCGGGTTCTACGAACCATTCATGTTGAGGACGCACACCCTAAATATGAGCCTTATAGCCTCGCGGGTAATAAGGATTACACGTTAAACGGGCAGTCATACAAGATTTTACGTAAGCCAAAAGGGTATCAAGAAGCAGGAATTGCCTCCTGGTATGGAGAGAAGTTTCACGGCCATCGCACCTCTAATGGCGAGGTCTACGATATGTACTCCATGTCTGCGGCGCACAAAACCTTGCCCTTGCCGAGCTATGTCGAAGTCACTAACCAAAACAATGGCAAAAAAGCGGTCGTACGTGTCAATGACCGCGGTCCTTTTCACAATCAACGCGTGATTGATCTTAGCTATGCCGCCGCGAAGAAGTTGGACGTGTTAAAAACCGGCACGGCGCCTGTCTCACTGCGGCTTATCTCCCCTGAAAAACCCAAGGAAGATGAGTGGCACTCCGCCCGGCACCATGCCTATTATGTTCAACTGGCGGCGCTTTCAGATGGTTTAAAAGCCAATCAAACCGCGGAACAATTAGCAAAAAGCCATGGTCTACCTACCCATATCGCGCGCCGTGACCAAGTTTATCGCGTACGTTTTGGTCCGTTTTACGACCGTGGCCAAGCACAACAAGCTATGCGCACAGCAAAACAGCACCAATTGCCGGGCGCCTTTATCGTCACCGAGGCACTTGTGAGTACTGACTCATCGGTAACAAGTGCCAAAACAGATAATCAATAAGTTAAAGAAATCGAGCCTGTCGCTCTCTACGCAATTTGGTATAGTGACAAATACAGTATCGACATCGATAACCGACAAAAGTACTAACAATGATGAATAAAACCGTTTTTCGCATACGCGCGCTGCTTTCCGCGGCTGTGCTCACCACAGCGACTGTCCAAGCCGCGCCCGCTGTCGTCCCTGATGCACCGCAAATTGCGGCGAAAGGATATGTGCTTATGGATTACCATTCTGGCAAAGTGTTGGCAGAATATAATGCTCATGAGCGCCTCAACCCAGCCAGCTTAACCAAAATGATGACCAGCTACGTCATCGGCCAAGAAGTCGAGCGTGGTAACATTTCAATGGACGATGATGTTGTCATTAGCGAAAACGCTTGGGCAAAAAATTACCCTGAATCGTCAAAAATGTTTATCGAGGTCGGCACCACGGTCAAAGCGGCCGATCTAAACCGCGGTATCATCATCCAATCCGGTAATGATGCCTGTGTGGCGATGGCAGAACATGTTGCGGGCTCGGAAGACGCCTTTGTCGATTTGATGAACCGCTGGGGCGAAAGCTTGGGCATGAACAGCTCGCATTTTTCTAATGTGCATGGTTTAGACTCTCAAAATTTGTATACCACCCCCTATGATATGGCGTTACTCGGCCAAGCGCTGATTCGTGATGTGCCAGAAGAGTATCGGATATACAAAGAAAAAGCCTTTACCTACAACGGCATTACTCAATACAACCGTAATGGCTTGCTCTGGGATAAAAGCCTGAATGTCGATGGCATTAAAACGGGCCACACTGATGGGGCCGGTTACAACCTCGTCACGTCAGCGACTGAGGGCGACATGCGTCTTATTTCAGTTGTCATGGGGACGAAGAGTGCAAATGCCCGTAAGGCTGAGAGTAAAAAGCTGCTGAACTATGGTTTCCGTTTCTTTGAAACAGTTGCACCGCATAAGGCCAATGAAACCTTTGTCACTGAGAAAGTATGGATGGGTGATACAGACGAAGTCGCGCTAGGCGTCACCGAAGATACCTTTGTCACGCTTCCTCGCGGTAAAGCACGCGATTTGAAAGCGAGCTTTGTTTTAGAACAAACCCTCGAAGCGCCTATCAGTCAGGGCGACGTGGTCGGTAAGTTGTTCTATCAAGTTGATGATGAAGACATCGCTGAATATCCTCTGGTTGCCCTCAACGATGTCGAAAAAGGCGGTATCTTTAGCCGTTTCATTGACTACATCGTGATGATGCTCAAAAACTTACTTGGATAACCTCCACTTTACGCCGCCCTACAACCTCGTGGGCGGCTTGTTTTCTGACTCTTAGCCGATTAGTATTTCGCGTTAATCGTGATCAATCGCACAAACGTGTGTCTTAACAGACATACTGTTAGGAGTTTACATGCAAGAGCAACCAAAATTAAAAGACCTGCTGGAGTTTCCTTGCCAATTTACCTACAAGGTCGTGGGCCAAGCGAAACCTGAGCTACCGGATCAAGTGTTAAGCGTTATTCAACGCCATGCGCCGGGAGACTATAGCCCCGCCGTCAAACCGAGTGCAAAAGGCAATTATCACTCTGTGTCTATTACCATTAAAGCGACCTCCATTGAGCAAGTTGAGACGCTTTATAAAGAACTCAGCGATATTGATATCGTCCGTATGGTCCTTTAATTCAAATACCCACACGACTGGCGGCTTTTAATCACGCCGCCAGGCTCTATAATATCGCCACTGACAACAATATGGGAAATGGGTTTGCAGCACCAACTCGTTGTGAGACACCTCGGCCGTCAACCGTATTCACGTGTTTGGGAACAGATGCGTGACTTCACCGACACACGTGATGAACAGACCCAAGATGAGGTCTGGTTGGTTGAACATGACCCCGTTTTTACCCAAGGGCAAGCGGGAAAAACGGAACATATTTTGGTCCCGGGAGACATTCCAGTCGTACAATCAGACCGTGGGGGGCAAGTTACCTATCATGGTCCCGGTCAGCTGATTGCCTATTTCCTGATTAATCTTAAAAGAAAAAAAGTCGGTGTGCGGGCACTGGTTAGTCATATTGAAAATCTAATCGTTGACACGCTGGCACACTTCCACGTCGACGCTTACGCGCGACCCGATGCACCTGGCGTTTACGTTAACGATGCAAAAATATGTTCTCTTGGGCTCCGCATCCGTCGCGGATGCTCATTCCACGGATTGGCACTAAACATCAATATGGATTTATCACCATTCCAGCGCATCAACCCATGTGGGTATGCCGGTATGGCCATGACGCAACTGAGCGATCAGGTTGATCACGTCACACTCGCTGACGTCCAACCTGTGCTGGTAGACACTTTAACTCAACAGTTAGGTTACTCTCAGGTTGAGTTTACAACGGAAAGCAGCGATTTATGAGCAAACCGATTCAGATGGAACGCGGCGTTAAATACCGCGACGCCGATAAAATGGCGCTTATCCCGGTCAAAAATATGCAGACCGAGCAAAAAGAAGTGCTGCGCAAGCCTGATTGGATGAAAATCAAGCTCCCGGCTGAAACTGCGCGTATAAAAGAAATTAAAGACGCGATGCGTAAAAATAACCTCCACTCGGTGTGTGAGGAAGCGTCGTGTCCTAACTTGGCTGAGTGCTTTAGCCACGGTACGGCAACCTTTATGATTCTGGGTGCCATCTGTACACGTCGTTGCCCTTTCTGTGATGTGGCCCATGGCCGCCCTGTGGCCCCTGACAGTGAAGAGCCAAAGCATTTGGCACAAACTATCAAGGACATGAAGCTACGTTATGTGGTGATCACCTCGGTGGATCGTGATGATCTCCGCGACGGCGGCGCTCAGCATTTTGTCGATTGCACCCGTGAGATCCGTACGCTTAACCCTGATATTCAAATAGAGACACTGGTCCCTGACTTCCGTGGTCGTATGGATAAAGCCCTCGATATCTTGCGTGACAATCCACCCGATGTGTTCAACCACAACCTTGAAACGGCACCGCGTTTGTACCGAAAAGCGCGCCCCGGCGCTAATTATCAGTGGTCACTGGATCTGTTGCAAAAGTTTGGCGAAATGCATCCAGACGTACCAACCAAGTCAGGATTGATGATGGGTCTCGGTGAGACCAAAGAAGAAATTATCGAGGTGCTCAAAGACTTACGTGCGCATGGTGTCACAATGCTAACGCTAGGACAGTACCTCGCCCCAAGCCGTCACCACTTGCCGGTTGAGCGCTATGTGCCGCCAGAAGAATTCGATGAATTAAAAGAAATCGCGCTAGATCTTGGCTTTACGCATGCAGCCTGTGGCCCGTTTGTTCGCTCCTCTTATCATGCAGACTTGCAAGCAAAAGGCGTTGAAGTGAAATAGTCTTATCGCGTGGGTACATGGTAAATAGTGGGTACACGGATAAATAAGAAAAAGCCGCAAGTGCTGAATGCACTTGCGGCTTTTCTAGTCGGTTAGGACTGACTAACTTTCGCCATTATACGCGCGATAAGTAATCCGCCTTACCAACCCATTTATAGGTCGTTAGCTCTTCGAGTCCCATCGGACCGCGGGCATGGAGCTTTTGAGTGGATACCGCCACTTCAGCGCCAAGACCAAACTGCGCACCATCGGTAAAACGCGTTGATGCATTGACATACACAGCCGCCGATCCGGCACCGTTGATAAAGGCTTCAGCCGATTGTAAATCATTAGTCAGTATGGCATCGGAGTGACTCGCGTTATGGGTCCTCATGTGCGCAAGCGCCTGATCCACGTCATCAACAACAGCCACACCCAGTGTCGGCCCTAGCCACTCAGTATCAAAGTCACCCGTTTGTGCTTCACGTAACTGCTCAACACCATCCAGATAGGGTAATGCACTTGATGCGGCAACAACATTCAGCTTATGTTGATTAAACAGCGTGACTAAACGCGAGAACAACTGCGCAGCTACGTCCTTATGCACTAACAAGGTGTCTAATGCATTGCACGCTGATGGGCGATCTGCTTTTGCATTGAGGATCACCTCTGGCGCTCTATCAAGATCAGCACTGTGATCAACATACAGATGACTAATACCAAAACCACCGATAATGACAGGAATGGTACTGTTTTGCTTGCACATTTTATGCAGCCCTGCCCCACCACGGGGAATAATCATATCGACGTAATCATCAAGGGTCAGCAGTTCAGAGACGAGGGCGCGATCAGGCTTATCAATATACTGAACGGACGCGAGCGGAAGGCCCGCTTTTTCTAACCCAGTTTGGATCACATTCACCAGCACCTGGTTGGTTGCGAACGTTTCTTTGCCGCCGCGTAAAATGCTGGCGTTGCCGGTTTTCAAACATAATGCGGCAATATCGATGGTGACATTTGGACGCGCTTCATAAATCACACCAATCACGCCCAGAGGCTCACGTCGCTTGGATAATGACAGGCCATTTTCGAGCAGTTTATGATCGAACTGTTGACCGACAGGATCGGCTAATGCGATGACTTGCCTAACGTCTTTTGCCATATTGGTGAGACGTTCTGGGGTCAGTGTGAGTCTATCCAACATCGCGGCATCCATCTGTGCCTCGCGAGCGGCGGCAAGATCGATTTGGTTTGCGGCTAAAATGGCCGCCTGCTGTGCATCAAGTTCATCGGCAATGATCGCTAACGCCTGGTTTTTCGTCGCGGTCGATGTGATTGCCAGTTGGTAAGCGGCATCTTTTGCCGACTTACCCATCGTTTGTAAGCTCATCTGTTATTCGTCTCTTCTATTCTTCTCTGCTTGGATGTTATTCGTCGATGACCACAAGATCGTCGCGATGCATCGCAACCGGTCCATACTCATAGCCTAAAATATCTGCAATCTGTTGGCTATGTGCGCCGGCAATACGGCGCAAATCACGTGCGGCATAACGACAGATCCCCCGGGCCAGACACTTACCATCAACCGATTCAATACGTGCCACTTCGCCACGGACAAACTCGCCTTTCACAGCGACAATCCCTTTGCTCAACAAACTGCTTCCGTTTTGCGTCACTGCTGTGGCGGCACCGGCATCTACCACGATCTCGCCTGCTGGAGGAGGACCCGCCAAAATCCAACGCTTGCGGCTTTCTAACGGACTGTCTAAGGGTAAAAAGCGTGTCCCCGCATTATCACCGGCGGCAGCTTTTTGGATCACCTCCGGCTTACTGCCTGCTGCAATGGTGACTTCGACACCGGCTCGACGACCAATATCCGCCGCTTGCAGTTTGGTCGCCATACCTCCGGTGCCCAAGCCACCGACACTGCCTCCGGCTAATTTGCGTAAGGTTTCATCAATCGTGTGCACTTCACGAATTAATTCAGCGTCAGGATTCGCGCGAGGATCGGCGGTAAAGAGGCCAGGCTGATCCGTTAAGAGCAAAAGCTTGTCAGCATCCGCTAAAATCGCGACCAGTGCCGACAAGTTATCATTGTCTCCAACTTTTATTTCAGCGGTGGCCACCGCATCGTTTTCGTTCACAATCGGGATGATACCGTTATCTAGCAACGCATGAAGCATGTCACGGGCATTGAGAAAACGTTCTCGGTGTTCTAAATCGGCGCGAGTTAATAACATTTGCCCAACCTGAAAGCCGTATAAACTAAACAGGTGTTCCCACGTTTGAATCAAACGACACTGGCCAACGGCGGCAAGCATTTGCTTATTTGCAACCGTATCGGCTAATACCGGATAACCAAGATGCTCTCGCCCTGCTGCAATGGCTGCAGATGAGACGATAATGACCTGATGGCCTTGTTGTCTTAACCTTGCACATTGGCGGACTAACTCAACCATATGTGCTTGATCCAGGCGCGTCGAGCCGCCCGTAAGCACACTGGTGCCCAATTTAACCACGAGAGTTTGCGAGGGAATGTTGGCTGCTAGGCCACCATCTTGAAATGCGTCTTGAATAGTCATGCTTGCCTGATCCACAAAAGCTTAGGTGTCTCTTTTATCAATCCCTTGCTCATTTAACAAGAGCTGGGATCAGGCAATTCACGGTTACTTGGCGCCCGTCAGTTTAGGCTCGGTGAGCGCGGCGCTGGGTGACAAGGATAGATCGAGCTCTTGGTCTAGCAAGGTATACAGCTTGGTATAAAAGTTAGTTAGCGTTTTGTCTACCGCTTCCCTCGCCTCTTGAGGAATTGACTCATTCACCCAATCCCCTTTGTGGTCATAAAGACCAAACCCATAGCGATAATTGAACCCGTCTTCGGTGGGGGCTAACTCAAACCACCATCCCCAGAATTCTCGCGCATCAGGATCTTTTTCCGCATCCACACATACGGACAGGCTATCAAAAAAGTAACGTTCTGGTGCCGATATCCCCTCTCGAAAATAGGGGCCCAAAGCCGTAAATCGCGTTTTTAATCGTCCATGTGAAAGCGTCGTTTTATCGCTCATCGTGTCCTCCAGTGGCACTTTAACGTCCTTGTACATGGTATATCATGCGGTTAACGTTCAGGTGAATGTCAATCCTTCGCTTTCGGCGGTAGATCACACCTTCGATGCGGGCCACCGCCTCTTATGATAGGTTTAAAGCATGTCTGTAAACCATTTGACGGTTTCTGTGAGTGCACGATGATAGCCATCGTGTAATGGCGTGTTTGGGAGGGTAACGGCTTTCCCTCCGCGACTGTATCGCGCGATCAACTGGTTATCTGACTCCGGACACACAGGATCATCTTTTAAGCTTAGCGCGAGAATCGGTACGTCTGTGCGGCGGCCAGTGAGCAGACCTTGATTTTTTAATGACCACGCTTGTAAGCGCGTTTTCAAGGTATCGATAGGCAGCCGGCGTCCTATGCGAGAGCCTAAGGTATCTAGGTACATGGGTGGCATTTTCTTCATTCTTGTCGCATCGGTGAGTAATGCATGCACAATCCCCCCCAGTGACGCACTGGCCTTGATACGATGTGGTTCTAAAAATGCCATCCGTACTGCTGGGTTAGCCCCAAAACGGATACCCATGGTGCCGACGCGATGGTGATCCGCCCATGGCACATCAGCGAGCTTATCAAGCATCGCCGCATGCAAGCGGCTGGTGTCTTCGTTTAAATGCCAGTGGCTGCTGTGGCCCACCGATGGCATATCAAGCGTCAGTACCGCGATATCGGCAGGAGCAAAGTAATCGACAAATAAGCGCCAGAGATCGGTTTGTAAACTATCAAGGCTGCCACTCAAGATCACAACCGGCAAGGTGGCGTCTGTACGTGGTAAATAGAGATACCCTTTTAACGTCTTACCGTCTAATTGCGTTTCGACAGTCTTCACCGTAAACGGCAGTTGTGACATTGCTTTTTCAAACGCTTTAAATGCCAAGGTTTCGGCCTGTAAGGCAAGGTTGTCCCCTTTAAGATGAGGGTAAGCCGCGATACCAAAGTAAGTACACGCCTGAAGCCACTGTTCACTCGCCTGCTCAGCCTTTCCTTCATCCGCCAACACTTTGGCTTTTTTTTGGTGTTGCATCCCTACCGCGGTCCACTCATAGTTCCAATTACCCGCTCGGTAACCTTCAACCGTATCCAATAACGCATCAACAGAACGGGTATTGTCAGAAGAGGCAATACGAGAAAAGATCGCTTCCATTTCGACCGGGTCGACCCCTTGCCAAGTCCACTGACCACGACGACGCATACGGTACCAACTCGATTCGCTGTCACCATCAAATGCCGAGTAATTGGCTTGCTGGCTTTGTTGAACTGCACCAAATAGTGTTGATGTTTCAGTAGCATGTTTGTGTTTAGCAAAAAGCGTCACCGATAGGTTTTGTGATTCTTTCTTGGACACACCCACTCCTAGGCTTTTTTGTAACGTGATGTTAGTTTAAACCATACACATAGCAAGACCATGATTTTCCGCACTTAATCACAGGAATAAAAACGCCGCGTGAAAACGCGGCGTTTTGGCTCAATCCGGTACGCTATTTACGTTGCCAACGGCATTTATTTTGCAATCGGATCAACATAGCTGACCGCCATATCCCAAGGCTGCTCAATCCAAGTATCTTGCGGAATATCAACGACGTAGTCATCAACAAGAGACTTGCCCGCTGGCTTCGCACTCACGGTCACAAAACGTGCTTTGGGGTAGAGTTGACGCACCATTTCAGCCGTCCCGCCCGTATCCACGAGATCGTCAACCACAATAAAACCGTCACCATCACCGGGCGCTTGCTTGACGACACGCATATCGCGTTGATGGTCGTGGTCATAACTGGAAATACAGACTGTGTCGACATGGCGAATACCCAGCTCACGGGCAAGAATGGCAGCAGGGACCAAACCACCGCGGGTAACGGCGATAATACCTTGCCATTGCTCTGCGGGAAGCAACTTTTCTGCCAATTGCCGGGTGTACATCTGCATATTGTCCCAGGTAATAATAAACTTAGTGCTCATGGTGAAAACCTCGTGGCGTCTCTCGCCTTATTTTAATGTCAATGTGGGCAAGTTGCTTTACACTAAGAAGACAAACTTGAGTAAGAACAACCCCGCCAAAATCCAGATACTGACAGGAACTTCTCGCCCTTTGCCCGCAAAGGTTTTTACGGCACAAAACGCAATAAAGCCAAGCCCAATACCGCTTGCTATTGAATAAGTCAGCGGCATCAGCAAACACACCACCACAACAGGCGCAGCCTCAGTCAGATCACGCCAATTAATGCTCACCAAACCTGACATCATCAAGATGGCCACATAAAATAAGGCGCCAGCAGTCGCATAGGCAGGCACCATACCTGCTAACGGTGCAAAAAAGAGCGCCAGTAAAAACAGAATACCAACAACCACAGCGGTCAATCCCGTGCGACCACCAGCGGCAACTCCTGATACGCTCTCAATGTAAGATGTTGTGTTTGACGTGCCTAAAAGCGCCCCGACTGATGTCGCGGTACTATCTGCCAGTAATGCACGATTTAAGCGCGGTAGTTTACCATCTTTATCCAAAAGTTCCGCGCGCTGTGCCACACCCACTAAGGTTCCTGCAGTATCAAAAAGATCGACAAATAAAAATGCGAACACAATCGACACTAATCCCACTTCAAACGCGCCAGAAAAATCGAGTTGCATAAAAGTCGGCGCTAAACTCGGCGGCGCGGACATCACACCACCGTATGCCACATCACCGGCGATGACACCGATGATCGTGACCGCCAAAATGGCAATCATTACCGCCCCTTTCATTCCTCGGTGCACTAAACCGATGGTCAGAAAGAAACCAAGTGCCGCCATGGCGGGAGCAAAGGCTGTCACATCACCGAGCGCGACCAATGTTGCTGGGTGGTCAACGACAATCCCGGCGTTTTGCAACGCAATGAGCGCCAAAAAAAGTCCGATACCGGCTGATATACCGGTTCGTAGTGCCATTGGAATCGAATTAATGATCCATTCACGCACGCGCAAGACACTTAACAAAATGAAACATAACCCGGAGATAAATACGGCGGCTAGCGCAACCTGCCAAGAGTGCCCCATTTGTAAAACCACGGTGTAGGTGAAAAAGGCATTCAGTCCCATCCCCGGCGCCTGTGCGACTGGATAGTTTGCCACAATCCCCATCACTAGACAGCCAACCGCTGCCGCTAGACAGGTGGCGACAAAGACAGCGCCTTTATCCATGCCCGCCTCAGCCAAAATAGAGGGATTGACGAAAATGATATACGCCATGGTTAAAAAAGTGGTGAACCCGGCGATGACTTCAGTACGAAGATCGGTGCCGTGGGCTTTAAGTTGAAATAAACGCTCTAACATCGGTTTTGTCCCAAACTAAAAAGTGATGTATCGCTAGATACCAAAAGGAAAACGTTTGCGTATTTAAAATTGGCGCAAATCTTACCGATCGATCGCTAAAATTTCCAGCGCTAAAATCATTTAGTAGTGACGAGGAGGTAGAGGAAGAGAACATTCTGTGGCAGCGCGTCGATATAACTAGACAAGTACGATTTATAGACAAAAAACTTATAAAAAAAACGCCACACATTGTGTGGCGCCAGAATAAAAGCTTTTGCTTTCTGGATCAGAAATTTCTCTGTAAGAGCGGGGGAATCATAAAACTTACTTGCGGTAGCCGAACGAAGCCGGATACGTAAAACCTTTGGTGTAGACTGACTGCTGATTCCAGTAGTAGCTCGATACCATGCCTTCCATTTTTACCTCTCTCAAGTTTAAACCAATGTTGTTCACATTTATCTCGGTTCCTTGGAGGCGAATGCTCGGGTTCACTCCATGAACAACTGGCAAGCGATGTTGCCAATGTCTAGATAATATACCAAAGGTAATTTATTTACAAGCTTTAAGGTGATGGGAGTCACAAAAAGTTCATATATGTAATTTAATTACAAAAATAACGCCTAGTTTGATTGGCATAGCGGGTTTTTATCCATGTCTGTTGCCGTGATAGCGACAGTGATATGCTTGGGTTTGTTTTTCCATTTCAGTGAGACCTGCTGCATAAAAGGTCAACCATAAAATATAATGGAGTTTATCGTGTCTGACATTAGCCAATTATCACCGCGCCCTGTTTGGGCGTTTTTCGACCAAATCTGTGCTATCCCTCATCCTTCTTATCATGAGTCACAGTTAGCCCAGTTTATTATCGATTGGGCAAAGGGACGTGGTTTAGCGGTTCGTCAAGATAACGCCGGTAACCTATTCATTCGTAAACCAGCCACTCCCGGCATGGAGAACCGCAAGGGCGTAGTCTTACAAGCCCACCTCGATATGGTGCCTCAGAAGAATGAAAATACCGATCACGATTTTACCCGCGATCCTATTCGTCCCTATGTGGATGGGGAGTGGGTCACTGCCGATGGCACCACGTTAGGTGCGGATAACGGTATGGGGATGGCATCCTGCCTTGCTGTTCTCGATGCCGATGATATCGAGCACGGTCCACTTGAAGTATTGCTCACCACCAACGAAGAAGCAGGTATGGATGGCGCGTTTGGGCTTGAAGCAGGCTGGCTAACAGGTGACATACTGCTCAATACCGACTCAGAGCAAGAAGGGGAAGTGTACATGGGCTGCGCGGGTGGCGTGGATGCCAGTATGCATTTTCCACTCGAGCGACAAGCGATAGAGGAAGATCTGGCACGCTTTACGATTGGCATTAAAGGATTAAAAGGGGGCCACTCGGGCGTGGATATTCACACGGGCCGAGCGAATGCCAATAAATTATTAGCCCGTTTTCTGAGCCATCATCTTGATGATGTCGACATGAGCCTACTCGCGATACGTGGTGGTACATTACGCAATGCCATTCCTCGTGAAGCGTTTGCCGATATTGCCGTGCCTGCATCGCAAAAAGACGCACTGGCTGGCGCTGTTGACCGGTTCGCGACGCTGCTACAAGACGAGTTAGGCCGCTTGGAAGAGCAAGTGACCTTGGTAATGGAATCCACTGACAATGCAACTAATCCTCTCACACGCGCCGTCCAATCACGTTTATTAGCGGCCTTAAATGCTGCGCCTAACGGGGTAGTGAGAATGAGTGATGATGTCCCTGGCGTGGTCGAAACATCACTTAACCTCGGCGTGATTAATACTGAGGAAGATAAAATTACCGCCTTATTTCTGATCCGTTCATTGATCGACTCAGGCCGTGAGAACGTGCAAAGCATGCTGCAATCACTGGCAAGCTTAGCGAATGTTAATGTCGAGTTTTCAGGCGCCTACCCAGGTTGGAAACCGGATCCCGATTCAGAGATTATGCATATTTTCCGCGATACCTATGAAGGAATCTATCAGCGTAAACCTGACATCATGGTCATTCATGCGGGGCTAGAGTGTGGCCTATTTAAACAGCCCTATCCCAACATGGATATGATTTCATTTGGTCCGACTATCAAGTTTCCGCATTCTCCCGATGAGAAAGTAAATATCGATAGTGTTGGGCACTATTGGCAACAAATGCAGGCGATTTTAAAAGCGATTCCAGTTAAAACGGCCTAGCCGAGTAGACTCAGTTGGGGGGCGGTATCGTCTCCCAACCCAACCGACAAACCAATCAGGCGAATACCCCGCCCTTCCCCTCGATAAAAGGCTTCGTGTAACAAGGTATCAAACAAGGCGCGGTCCAAGGACTCACATCGGTGTGCGACCGTGGTGGTTTGAAAGTCATTAAACTTCATTTTGATCCCTTGCCGGCAAATTCGTCCCCCTGCATCAGCTTTTTCTAATCGCGTCAGCAATTCATCGTATAAACGATCAATCCACGGCAAACAGGCATCAAGCAAGTTTAGATCCTCAGACAAGGTTTTTTCGACTCCGACGGATTTCCGTATACGCTCAACTTGCACCTCACGTCGGTCAATGCCATGAGCACGCTGCCAAAGCACGGAACCAAATTTACCAAAGCGCTGGACAAGCATTGATGGATCCGCGGTTTGAATATCATGGCAGGTAAACAGATTCCATTCATGCAACTTGGTCAAGGTGACCCGTCCCACACCAGGAATAGACTGTAAAGGGAGATCGCGAACAAAGTGTTCAACTTGGTCGGGTGACACCACGCAAATACCATCGGGTTTGTTTTTATCCGACGCTACTTTGGCGATAAATTTAATCGGCGCCACGCCCGCTGAGGCCGTTAATCCTAACTCATGACGAATGTCTCGCCGAATTGCTTCGGCTATTAAGGTTGCAGAATTTTGATAACATTGAGTCTCAGAGACATCGAGGTAGGCTTCATCAAGGGAAAGCGGTTCTATGGTATCGGTATAGCGATGAAAAATAGCATGCAACTGTTGAGAGATGCGACGATATTTCGCCATGTCGCCACGCATCACTGTCAAGCCGGGACACAGCTTTAATGCTTGAGCGGTGGCCATCGCAGAACGTATGCCAAACCGCCGCGCGGGATAATTACAGGTAGCAATGACACCGCGTCCATCGGCAGAGCCACCAATGGCTAAAGGAATAGACTGTAAAGCCGGATTATCGCGCATTTCTACTGCGGCATAAAAACAATCCATATCAATATGAATGATTTTTCTGCTCATGCTCCGGCCTTTTCATCAGAGTTCAGACGGGTTAGCCACGCGCTTTATAAAATGACGCGTTGGCAAAACACGTTAGATGATTTGATTTTTTTTCCACTCACGCGTTTTCTCCGCCCGTGCTTCGCGTTTTTTTCGTGCATCGCACGGCTCTGGGCAGTCACACTCTTTTTCAATACCGATCGCCCCCAAGCCACCACAGCTGCCGCTGATGGTTTTTTGCTGAACGATATAGCCGATCGCCATACCCGCAATGACAAGGAGAAAGATTGCGAAGGTGATAAGAAAGACTGACATAATTGCTCACCTATTATTGGTCGTGATGCTCAGCGCCCTGAGATGCGCTGAGCGAGTAACACGCATTACGCGTGCTTTACATCGTACTGCCTCAACGGCACTGACGCTGTACATAAAGACACTAACGCTGCAAATAAGGTTTAAACGCCTCTGACGCGATTTCTTCAAACCCATCGTCTGTTTTTACTACCATAAATACAGGAATATTCGCTTTGTTGGCTAATTCCATCGCTTTATCTGGCCCAAGTACCATGAAGCCCGTGGCTAAGCCATCAGCCGTCATACAAGACGGATCAAGCACGGTTACTGAGACCAAGTGATGATTGATCGGACGTCCTGTCGCAGGATCGATAATGTGCGAATAACGCATACCATCACTTTCAAAGTAGTTGCGATAGTCGCCAGATGTGGCAACCGCCATATCGCCTGGCTCGACGATCTCTTGTACTGACTGCGCTCCCGCACTCGGTTTCTCAATCGCGATACGCCAAGGCACTTGATCTTGGTTCATACCTTTTAATTGTAACTCACCACCAATCTCAACCAAATAGTTATCGAGTCCTAAATCGCCAAGGTAGTTCGCCACAACATCCACCCCGTACCCTTTCGCAATGGTTGATAAGTCAACATACAAGTCAGGGTTGGTTTTTATGAGTCGACGCCCGTCTACACTAAGGTGTTCTAAGCCCGTCATCGCCATCCGTGACGCTATCTCTTCATCACTGGGAATAGTCTCCGGTCGCTTTTCTGGCCCAAAACTCCAAAGGTTAACCAGTGGCCCCACTGTGACATCAAGCGCGCCTTGGGTAAATTGATTCAGCCGAATCGCCTCGTTAATCACGGTGATTGTCGCTGGAGAGACAGAAACAGGTGAGTTCGCTTGGTGCTGATTGAATTGACTCAATTCGGAGTCTGTTCGGTAAGTCGACATCTGATCGTTGACTGTTTCTAAACGCTGATCGATAGCCGCTTGAACGACATCCTGCGAGGGAGTAGCGTCCGTCGCGATATATTTGATCGAATAATAGGTCCCCATCGTCTCGCCCGTAAGATGCACAAGCTCAGGGGCGCGCTCACAACCGACAAGGCCTGCAACCACGGCAACGACTGTTGCACAGCGTAACCAAAACTTCTTCATAGTGGTGTCCTTCGACATCAGGTTTATACGTAAAATGGCTGGCCCTTGGGCCAGCCATTACAAGGTCAGACAAACAATCAGTGCCTATCCGCCGAAATCATCCAACATGATGTTTTCGTCTTCAACACCAAGATCTTTAAGCAAGCCAATCACGGCAGCGTTCATCATTGGTGGCCCACACATGTAATACTCGCAGTCTTCCGGTGCTTCATGGTCTTTCAGATAGTTTTCATAAAGCACATTATGGATAAAGCCAGTATCACCCTCCCAGTTATCTTCTGGTAGCGGGTCGGACAGTGCGCAATACCAGTTGAAGTTCTCATTTTGCTCTTGGAGCATATCGAAATCTTCAACGTAGAACATTTCACGTTTAGACCGCGCGCCATACCAGAACGTAATCTTACGATCCGTGTTAAGACGTTTGAGCTGGTCAAAGATATGTGAGCGCATTGGCGCCATACCTGCACCACCGCCGATAAATACCATCTCTGCGTCGGTGTCTTTGGCGAAAAACTCCCCAAATGGACCCGAGATAGTGCACTTGTCACCCGGCTTTAATGACCAAATGTAAGAGGACATCTGGCCCGGTGGCACGTCTGGGTTACGCGGTGGTGGCGTCGCCACACGTACGTTAAGCATGATAATACCCTCTTCTTCAGGGTAGTTAGCCATGGAGTACGCACGAATAATGTCTTCATCTACCTTAGACTCGTAACGGAAAAGGTTGAACTTCTCCCAGTCTTCACGGTATTCCTCAGGAATATCAAAATCCGAGTACTTAATATGGTGTGGTGGCGCCTCAATTTGAATATAACCACCGGCACGGAAAGGTACCGATTCACCATCTGGAATACGTAATTTAAGCTCTTTGATAAACGTGGCTTGGTTATCGTTAGAAATAACTTCACAATCCCACTTCTTCACACCAAAGATCTCTTCTGGCAGCTCAATCTTCATATCTTGCTTAATAGCAACTTGACACGATAGACGCTCACCTTCACGCGCTTCACCTTTGGTAATGTGATCAAGCTCGGTCGGTAGAATGTCACCACCGCCTTCTTTAATCTTCACACGACATTGACCGCATGAACCACCGCCACCACAGGCAGAAGACACAAATACACCAGCACCAGCCAGTGCGCCAAGCAGTTTTCCGCCTGGCTGAGTGACGATCGCTTTTTCAGGATCGTCATTAATATCGATTGTGATGTCTCCGGTTGGTACCAGCTTCGATTTGGCGAATAAAATCACCATCACCAATGCCAGTATTATCAGAGTAAACATCACCACACCAAGAATAATGTCCATTGACTATTCCTTTCCTCGCAGTTTACCCGGCTTACAGTTGCACACCAGAGAAAGACATAAAGCCCAATGCCATCAGACCTACTGAGATAAAGGTGATCCCTAATCCTCGTAGTGCAGGTGGCACATCTGAATACTTCATTTTCTCGCGGATCCCCGCCAGCGCGACGATGGCTAACATCCAGCCCACACCCGAACCAAAGCCATAAACGACCGACTCGGCGAAGTTGTAATCACGTTGTACCATAAATGATACGCCACCAAAGATGGCACAGTTCACTGTAATCAACGGTAGGAAAATACCGAGTGCGTTGTAGAGCGGCGGGAAGAACCGATCCAAGACCATTTCCAAGATTTGTACCAAAGCAGCAATAACACCGATAAAGGTCACAAAGTTCAGAAAGCTCAGATCCACCCCTTTAACCAACGCATCTTCACGTAGGATAAGGTTGTAAACCAGGTTGTTAACCGGTACCGAAATAGTCAGTACCACCACAACAGCGACACCGAGGCCGAACGCCGTTTTCACTTTCTTAGACACCGCCAAGAAAGTACACATGCCGAGGAAGAATGCCAACGCCATGTTCTCAATAAAGATTGAGCGCACCAGCAGGCTTAGATAGTGTTCCATGTGCTGTTACTCCTTCGCTTCAACTTGTTCTGGTTTGAAGGTACGCACAATCCAAATCAAAAAGCCGATGAGGAAGAATGCAGAGGGGGCTAACAGCATCATGCCGTTAGGCTGATACCAACCACCTTCGCTGACAACCGGCAGGATTGATACGCCAAAGACAGAGCCAGAGCCCAGAAGCTCGCGGAAGAAAGCCACTGTCATCAGAACAAAACCATAACCCAACGCGTTACCAATACCATCCATGAATGACGGTAATGGCGATGACTTCATTGCATAGGCTTCTGCGCGTCCCATCACGATACAGTTGGTGATGATCAGCCCCACGAAGACCGAAAGCTGCTTAGAGATGTCATAAACAAACGCTTTCAGCGTTTCGTCAACCACGATAACTAATGAAGCGATGATCGCCATTTGAACGATGATACGTACACTATTAGGAATGTGGTTGCGAATCAGCGACACGAAAAAGTTCGACATTGCGGTAACGAACATCACCGCCAGTGTCATGACAAAGGCTGTCTGCATCTGCGTAGTCACCGCTAGTGCCGAACACACCCCGAGAACCTGTAAGGCAATCGGGTTGTTGTCTAGCACCGGCGATAGCAGATTTTTCTTCAGTTCTTTCGCTTCAGCCATTGGTCAGGCCTCCCTCACGAACTTTTGCTAAGAACGGGCCAAAACCCTGCTCACCTAGCCAGAAATTAAATTGATTCTGAACACCGTTACTGGTCAGCGTTGCACCAGAAAGCGCATCAATGCCGTGCTCGCTTCCTTCAGGTGCGCCGCCTTTGACGATTCGAATGGCTGGCTCGCCTTGCTCGTTGAACAGTTTTTTACCATCCCACTTCGCGCGCCATTTCGGGTTTTCGACCTCGCCACCTAAGCCAGGGGTTTCACCTTGCTCATAGTAAACGATATCAGCAACCGTGTTACCATCCGGCTCAACCGCGACAAACGCGTACATCATACTCCATAGGCCTGAGCCTTTTACGGGGAGAATGAGGCGCTGTATATCACCCGAATCATTTTTCACGACGTAGACTTTAGCGACATCAGCACGACGGCCAATGTCTGCTACATTCTCTTCGCTACTTAGCTTTTTCGAGAGGCTAGGATCTTTCGCGGCTGCGCGCTGATCATAATCAGCTGCATCAGCAACATTGACAGCATCCGGGCTGACATAGTCGCCCTTTTCAAGGCTGACTAAGCGCGTTTCAATATACTTGTTGTAAGCATCGTTAATCGCGCTCTTACCACCCGCCACATCGACACCTGCGACCGAAAGGATGTTCTTTTGTACGTCTAATTTTGCGTTCATTTGTTGCAAAGGACGTAACGCCACCGCTGCACCAGACACCACGATTGAGCACACTAAGCTCAACGCGATAACAACGATCAGCGTCTTTTTAATACTATCGTTACTACTTGCCATTACGAGCCAGTCTCCGTTTGATGTTGCCCTGAATCACCAAGTTATCAAAGAGAGGTGCAAACAGGTTAGCGAACAAGATCGCCAGCATCATACCTTCTGGATATGCTGGGTTTACCACACGAATGATCACTGCCATGGCACCGATCAATGCGCCATACCACCATTTCGCTTTATTGGTAAACGCAGCAGATACCGGGTCTGTTGCCATGAACATCATACCGAATGCAAAACCACCCAGCACCAAGTGCCAGTAGAACGGCATGCTGAACATCGGGTTCGTATCTGAACCAATCAGATTAAACAAGGTCGCCGCAACGGCCATGCCCAAAAAGGTACCCAAGATGATGCGCCATGACGCGATCCGCATGTATACCAAGGCTGCACCGCCAATTAAGATGGCAATGGTGGAGACTTCACCAATTGAACCTGGGATATTACCAATAAAGGCGTCCATCCAAGTCATGGTTTGACCACTAACATTGTGCATCAGTGCTGATTGGCCACCGGTGTACCATTGGCTTAGCGCGGTTGCACCTGAGTAACCATCAGCTGCAGTCCATACCAAATCACCCGAGATCTGTGCTGGATAGGCAAAGAACAAGAACGCACGACCGGCCAATGCTGGGTTCAAGAAGTTACGTCCCGTTCCGCCAAAGATCTCTTTTGCAACGACCACACCAAAGGTGATACCGAGCGCGGCTTGCCATAATGGCAATGTCGGCGGCACGATGAGGGCAAACAAAATGGATGTAACAAAGAAACCTTCGTTTACTTCGTGTTTACGCACGATGCAGAAAAGTACTTCCCAGAAACCACCCACAATAAAGACGGTGGCATAAATAGGCAGGAAGTAGGTGGCACCGAGAATGGTTTTGGTCCCCCAGCTTGCAGCCGCTAGCGGCCCAGCGATGGACTCGGTTAACCAATAATGCCAGTTTCCACTAATGACCTGCGCAAGCTGATCGCCTGAATACAAGTCCATCAAGCCCATAATCGCTTGGTTACCTGTGTTGTACATCCCCCAGAACATCGCTGGGAACACCGCAAGCCAAACCATGATCATGATGCGTTTCAAATCGATACTGTCACGCACATGCGCGCCGGCTTTGGTCACCATACCTGGCGTGTATAAAATGGTCGCAACCGCTTCATACAAGGCAAACCACTTTTCGTGTTTACCGCCTGGCTCAAAGTGTGGCTCGATTTGCTCTAAAAAGTTTTTCAGGCTCATCTGTTACCCTTCCTTCTCAATTTTTTCCAGGCTCTCGCGGAGCATTGGACCAAATTCGTACTTGCCTGGGCAGACAAAGGTACAAAGGGCCAAATCTTCAGGATCTAACTCCAGCGCGCCTAGCTGTTGCATGCTATCTGTATCGCCGGCACAGATATCACGCAGCAACATGGTTGGCTCGATATCTAGCGGCATCACTCGCTCATAATTACCGATCGGCACCATGGAACGATCACTGCCATTGGTGGAGGTGGTTAAATTGAAAAGCTGACCTTTAAACAAATGGCCAAGATAAGCGCGCGTCACTGAGAAGCGATTTTTACCGGGTGCTAGCCAGCCAAATAGTTCTTTCTCGTTACCTTCGCGAAGTACCGAGACCTGCATATGGAAACGACCTAGATAGGCATGTGGGCCAGTAGCTTTGGTACCAGATAGCACAGAGCCAGAAATCACACGGCTTTCGCCAGCCATTAGCTCGCCATCTACCAGCTCATCGAGATTAGCGCCAAGCTGGGTACGAATGAGGCGTGGCTGACTGACCATAGGACCCGCAATAGACACAACACGGTCCGTATGGATTTCACCGGCTAGGAATAGATGCCCAAACGCAATCACATCTTGATAGTTGAGATGCCACACCTGCTTTTCCATATCAACAGAACGCAAGTAATGGATATGGGTACCAACCAGTCCTGCTGGGTGAGGACCAGCAAAAACGTGTTGTTCGACATTAGATTGCTTGCTGGTTGGGAGCTCAACGTCCGCTTTGCACACAAAGACAGATTTGTCCGTGAGGCGCGATACGACGTCTAAACCAGCCACGAAGGCCTCTTTTTGTTCATCAATGATCACTTTAGGATCCGCGGCGAGCGGATTGGTGTCCATTGCGTTAACAAAAATAGCTTCGGGTTCAGCATCAATCGCTGGAGAACGGCTGAACGGTCGGGTGCGGAGCGCGGTCCACATCCCAGACTCAACCAGTTGATCAACAACGGCTTGACGGTCTAGCGAGGCTAATTGCGACGCTTCGTACTTATTGAAGGTAACTTGCTCATTTCCATCGACTTCAATGACGACAGACTGAAGAACACGCTTGGCACCGCGATTGACTTCAACCACTTTACCAGCTGCGGGCGCAGTAAATTTGACGCCAGGGTTTTTCTTATCTTCGAAAACCACTTGGCCTTTCTTCACTACATCACCCACTCGCGCATGCATAGTGGGGCGCATTCCAACGTACTCTTCGCCAAGCAAGGCGACTTTCTTGATGGCTGGACCATCACTTATCACCTGAGTAGGAGTCCCTGCGATGGGGATATCCAAACCCTTTTTTATTGTAATCATACGCACTTGCACTACATTAACGGGAAAAAGAATTCTGTTATTGCGCAGTTAAAGACACGACTTTCGACTGAATGGCGGCCTAAAGGCACACCGTCGCAACATCCTGCTAACCATTTCATCACACAAAGGCAACCTAGGTTAGTCTTTAAGCACGATATTCTATCACTAACCCCAGCACTGATTCTATGGATATTGTCACTCGGGCGTGGCAATTATCCATACCTGTACAAACAATGCGCGTTGTAACTTCACAGTTTTACTGTTGTTTTTTTACGCGTTGCAGACAGCTGTTGACCGAGACAGTCACGGATTAACACTTGTCTGGCCGTAATCAATACCAAGCAGACACCAGGCCTTTATGTAAGAAATTGTTGCCATGAGGTAAAAGATAAAATCATGTCCACTCTCACTGGTCTAAGACGCATTCACGTCACCACCCCGACATGCCGGAGAGTCAGGCGCTTGGGTCTGCGCTTGCCATTCTTGCGGTGAATAGGTGTGAATCGCAAGCGCGTGAACCTCACCCGCCAATTCATCCGCGAGTGTGCTATTCACCGCTCTATGGCGCTGAATAAGCCGCTGGTCGCTGAATAGCTCCGAGACAACCACCACCTTGAAATGACTTTCCGCGCCTTCAGGCACATTGTGCATATAACTTTCGTTGTGTACCTCAAGGTGGGCCGGCGTGAAAGCCCGCGTCAGTTTTTCTGTTATTTCTGTTTCAATTTTCATGACGTCCCCAAAATCTCCGGGCGACCTGCCCAGATTTTAGCCGTTATTGATAAAATTGCGAATCGAGTGATGGATCAAGCAACGACAGGCAGTTTGCCCTCGTTTACATTGCAGTTATCGCTTGAGTGCGACAATATACGCAGTCCGTAACCCCCGATGCAAACGCGCCAATGAAAACACTACTCCCGATTCCAGGTAGCGAATCAGCCTTGACGCTACACCGTTACCCGCAGCGAAAAAATGAGACGCTACAAGCCTTCGATGCCGCCGATGAGTATATGATTGCGCACGCGAGCACATGGTCAGTAGGTAAAAATGCGCGAATATTGATCATTAATGATCAATTTGGCGCACTCAGTTGCTGGGCCAGCCAGCAAGGATTTGATGTTTTTCAAGTCAGCGATTCGGTTATTTCGCAGCAAGCGACGATTGAGAATCTGGCACACAATGATCTCGCGGGTATCACTCAGCTTACCAGCTTAGATACCTTACCGGCGGATATCGATGCGGTGATGTTACGCGTACCGAAAAGCAGTAAAATGCTCACTTGGCAACTTCAGCAACTCGCTAGTGTCACTGATGCGCATACGCTTGTGCTAGCGAGTGCTAAAGCGAAAGAGATCCATACCTCGACCCTTAATCAGTTTGAGCATTGGCTGGGGGCAACAACCACCTCGCTGGCGAAGAAAAAAGCGCGTTTGATTTTTACCACACCGACCAAGCAACTGGTACCGCAGCCCGATCCGGTCAACGATGTCGACGTACCAGAATTCTCGATGCGACTGGCTAACTGGCCCAATGTTTTCTCGGCCAAGAAACTCGATATTGCCGCGTATTTAATGCTGCCGCACATTCCGAGTCAGGCACATTTAAAACGCATTGTCGATTTAGGCTGCGGTAACGGCGTATTGGCATTACAAGCGGCACGAAATAATCCAGCGGCGTTCATTTATGCGGTCGATGAAAGCCATATGGCCGTCGCCAGCGCAAAACACAATCTGAATCGCCATGATATCGACTCACGCCGTTTTCTCTGTGAGGCCAGAGATTGCCTCACCGGTTTTGAGCATACAGATATCGATCTTGTGCTCTGTAACCCACCCTTCCACCAGCAGCAAACCATTACCGATCATATTGCTTGGCAAATGTTTTGTGACGCAAAACGTGTTCTGACCACGAATGGCGAGCTTTTAGTCATTGGCAATCGTCATCTCGGCTATCATACTAAGCTTAAACGTCTTTTTGGTCATGTCACTGTCGTTGCGTCGAATAAAAAATTCGTTATTCTCAAGGCAGTCAATGCCTAATATTAAGAAAAGGAAGCCGAACCCCATGAAAAAACTGATTATTGCTATCGCTGTATTAGTCCTTGCTGGCTGTTCGACACCCCGTGAGCCACAGCTGACTATCGCACCCTCTCCGGCGTCATCCAATCAGCAGCAAGTCAACAATCTTCCGGTCGTGGTGAAGAGTAAAGACTTACGTACCGCACAATTCGTTGCGGTTATCGATAGCGGTCGCTCCAATGTCAAACCGCTGCACGCCAGCCAGAATTTGCGTGTGGTATTAGAAGACACGCTGTCTCGTCAACTGTCATCACAAGGGTTTCGAGTGGTTGCCAATGGCCCGGGAGTGTTGCGCCTCGACATTCTTGATGCCTTAGTCCGAGTCAAACACACCGTGTTTAAACATGACATGGAAGCATCGGTCCAATTACAGCTCGTTGCTGAATCCCCTGAGGGTCGCTTTGTTAAGCGTTATACCGGGAAATCGACGCAAAGCGGTGTAAGCAGTGCATCACCTGATGATATAGAACTGGCGCTGAATAACTTGCTTGAAGCGGTGTTACAAGACATTGCCGACGACGAGCAACTCCTTGATCATATGAAAGCACACTTTTAAGCATGGTATGTCGTTCGCTTCTCTGGATTCTTGTGCTGGTCATCACGCCAGTGCAAGCCAGTGTCATGGTTAAAGTCGAAACCACTTTGGGTGATTTTGCGGTAAAACTAAACCCACAAAAAGCGCCTAAAACCGTGGCCAACTTTTTGCGTTATGTTGACGATGGCAGTTATGTCGGGACGCAGTTTCATCGCGTGATCCCACGATTTGTCGTGCAAGGCGGCGGGTTTGATAAAGCCCTGAATCGCCGACCAAGCTACGAGCCGGTAGACAATGAATCATCTAACGGTTTGAAGAATCGGCGAGCGACAATCGCCATGGCACGTACGCAAGAGCCCGACTCCGCCACCCGGCAGTTTTATATCAACATCCGTGATAATGGCTTTTTAGACGCCACGCCCAATAAAGTGGGGTATACGGTTTTTGGTCGAGTCGTGGAGGGCTTTAATACGCTCCAAACGATGACCGAGCAACCCACAGTGACCGTCCCGAGCAAACGCATGCAAGATGTACCGCAACAGCCGATTGTTATCACTAATATCTACCGGATGTCCTCTCAATAGCGACAAGTAGGCTAACCACTATGCTGTCATCCAAGTTCAAAACGACATTGGCGCCCTACGCCGATCGTCGTTTACTTTTTGTTTTCTTAATGGGTTGCTGTAGTGGCTTTCCCTGGGTGTTGATTGGCTCCAACTTAAATGGTTGGTTGGCTGACGAGGGCCTATCACGCACCGCGATTGGTCTATTTGGTTCGGTTTTCGTCCTGTATGCGGTCAACTTTTTATGGGCGCCATTACTCGACCGCATTAAGATCCCTTTTCTATCTCAGCGCTTGGGTCAGCGCCGCAGTTGGATTTTTTCGACTCAAGCTATTATGTTGATTGCCACCTTGGCGTTGTCACAACTTGACTTACAAGGGCTTAAAGCGGTCGATCCTTGGGTTACTACTGTGGTGTTATCCTCACTTATCTTTGCGATTGCATTGGCCTCTTCCACCCAGGATATTGCCATTGACGCCTTTCGGATTGATAACTTTGCTGAACATGAGACTGATAAGTTTCCGCTGGCATCAGCGATGTCTGTGATTGGTTGGTGGACCGGCTATTCGGTGCCAGGTTATGTTGGCTTTGTTAACGCCGATGCCATCGGTTGGAATCATGTTTATGTGATCATGGCAGGCTTTATCGGCTTAATGGCATTGGCGACGCTGTATGTGAAAGAACCAGAAAGTGACCGCGAACAGCGCCAAGATGCCGCCACTCGCCACTATTTGGCGCAAGGATACAGTGGCTTGCGTGCGTGGCTGGCGGTCACCGTGGTCGAGCCCTTTGCCGAGTTTTTCCGTCGCAATGGGGTGAAAGTAGCATTAACCCTGTTGCTGTTTGTATTTTTATTCAAACTGGGTGAAGCCTTCCTCGGACGGATGTCGATCGTGTTTTATAAAGATGTCGGCTTTACCAATGAACAAATTGGTTACTACTCCAAACTTGTCGGTTGGGGCCTCACCGTGGTCTACACCCTGATTGGTAGTTATATCAATTTGCGTTTCGGTGTGATTAAAGGGCTGTTTATTGGTGGCGTGGCCATGGCCTCCAGCAACCTGATGTTTGCCTGGCTGGCGATGGTTGGGCCCAACGAGCACCTGCTGCTGGGCGCAATCTTAGTCGATAACTTTACGTCAGCGTTTGCAACCATTGCATTCGTGTCATTCTTAACCTTCTTAACGGGTCGTGCGTTTTCAGCCACTCAGTACGCCCTCTTAGCGTCGTTGGGAAATCTAGGCCGCACCACGGTCGCCTCCTTTAGTGGCATGATGGTGGACTGGTTGGATAGCTGGTCAACATTTTTCGTAATAACCGCTCTGATGGTGATTCCTGGGCTGGTCATGCTGATCTATATTGGCAGGCAATTCCGCCAATCCTCGTCACAAAACGATCAAGCACCTGAACACTGCCCAGATTCACGTCGCAACTGATCCCACGTATCACAGTGGAGTGCAAAGTTTTGCTCTCCACTGTCGTCTAATTATCAACAAAGATCACATAAAACTGCCATGTAAACCGTTACAACTTGCAGCTGATCACAGCCTATTTGTGTGTCTATATTTATTGCATTCTTTATAGTGAACTTAATCAATATACTGCTCTTAACAAACGCGCACCGCGTAATTAACACCCAGCAGAGGCAGTCACTATGAAAAAATCCCTACTCGCACTCGCCGTTATCGCCGCAAGCAGCGTATCTGTTGCCAACGCCGCCGATTACTCCGATGACATTTACAAAAATGATCACAAATGGCTTCAATTTAATGCTATGTATGCCATCGATGAAAAAGCACAGTTCGACTTTGGCGAAGGCACAGAGAAAGATCATAACTACCTAGAAATGGAGTTTGGCGGCCGCAAAGGCGTGGTCGATCTTTATGGTTATGTCGATATTTTTGACTTGGGTGAAGACGATAGCAGCAACAACAATAAAAAGGGTCAGTCCAAGCTGTTCATGAAGCTCGCACCCCGCTTCTCGATTGATGGCATCACCGGGCAAGACTTGTCGTTTGGTCCTGTGCAAGAAGTCTATTTCTCGACCTTGTTTAACTGGGATGGGGGCAACGATATTGTTAATAATTCATTCTGGGGGGTTGGTGCCGATGTTGAACTGCCTTGGTTTGGCAAAGTGGGCATGAACCTTTACGGTTTGTATGACATCAACAAAAAAGATTGGAATGGCTATCAATTCTCCACCAACTGGTTTAAGCCTTTCCACTTCTTTGACAACGGCAGTTTCCTGTCTTATCAAGGCTATATCGATTACCAATTTGGTGCCGACGATACCTTTAAAGGCAACAACCAAGCGACCCACGGCGGTGCGATGTTTAACGGCCTGTACTGGCATTCAGATAACTACGCCCTCGGTTATGGCCTAAAAGCCTATAATGATGTTTATCTTTTTGAAGATGGTAATGCCAACAATGTCACAGAGAAGGTTGCTGACAGTTCAGGCATCTCTCACTACCTAAACGCCACCTACAAATTCTAACTGACTAGCGCGCCGGCCCTCGTCGGCGCGCTGCTTTCCTGCTTTGCCCTTCATCCTCTATGGTTATGATACACTGAGGTTTTAACCAAGCAGGCCATGTGATGAGGATTACCCTAATTGGTGCTGGCGCCATTGGCACATTATGGGCAGTGAAACTAACCCAAGCAGGACATAGCGTTAGTCTGGTCACGCGAGACCACGCAAGTGAACGCACCCTTTCTTTAGACGGCACATCGTTCACCTTGCCCGCCAACCAAACCGCTTTGATGCAACAAAGCGATCTCTGGTTAGTCTGCACCAAAGCCTATGATATCCAAGCCGCATTGCTTCCCTATCTATTCTATTTACACCCAGAGACTCTGGTTGTACTTATGCATAATGGAATGGGACCGCATCAATGGTTGGCAACACAGTTACCTGACGCTCAACCTCTGCTGCTTGCTACCACATCTCATGGTGTCTGTCGCGCCCGTACCGGTGATTATCAGCACACCGGGCATGGACCAACCGCTATTGGACCAGGCAATCAAGCCGGCCATGCCTGCACCTTTATTGCCGAGGTGTTTGATCATGCCCTTCCCACCGCGACGTGGAAGCGCGACATTTTTCAGTCACTTTGGTATAAACTGGCGATCAACAGCGTAATTAACCCACTGACCGCGGTGCATGGCATTCAAAATGGTGAGTTGCTCAAAGTTGACTACGATCCTATCATTCGCGAACTGTGCCAAGAGTTAGCCAATGTGATGCGCGCTGAAGGCGTCCACACCTCTGTGACAGAGATCCGCCAACAGATTGATACCGTAGTAAAAGCAACCGCAAACAACTATTCATCCATGAATCGTGATGTCTTCTATCAACGTCCGACAGAGCTCGAATACATTACCGGTTATGTGTTGCAGCGCGCGGCCGAACACCACATATCGGCCCCGCATCATCAGCAGCTCTATCAGGCGGTACAACAAGGTCAACGGCATAAGGAATCCTCATGAGTCAACAACGTCTCCTCATTTGTATGGCCCCCGGCAGCGAAGAAATAGAAGCAGTCACCGTGATTGACGTGATGCGACGAGCGGGGTTTGACGTGACTGTCGCCAGTGCGGCACCTGATGGAACGCTCACCCTCACCGGCTCTCGTGGGGTGGTGATCGTCTGTGACACCACACTCGCCGCGGTGGCCGATCAACCATTTGATTGCGTGGTTTTACCGGGTGGCATCGACGGCGCACAATGTTTAGGTGACAGCACGCTGGTAACAGAGATCATTAAGCAGCAGCAAAGCGATCAGGCTTGGGTCGCGGCGATTTGTGCGGCGCCGGCTTTAGTTCTGCAACGCCACCAGCTGTTCCCTCGATCTCATATGAGCTGCCATCCGAGTGTCAGTGAGCAGATCCCCGAACAATGGCTCAGTCGGCGCCGAGTGATGACTGATTATGATCACCGTTTAATTACTAGTCAGGGACCCGGCTCAGCGATGGAGTTCGCGATTGAAATCGTGCATGTACTTGGCGGCAAAAAGCTGGCCTGGCAGGTCGCTGAGCCTATGATGCCGTTGCCTCAATTGCATTATGAGAAAAAATTCAGCGAAGGATAAATCGGCTCAGCGCCTAATCGCAAACAGGCAGCCGATTGGGCTGCCTGTTTTTTACGTTCACAATGATTAAACCCGATAGACTTTCACATTCTCAAAGCCCATATCTTTGAGGTACAGGGCTTGCAGTCGACTCATTACGCCACGTTCACAATAGAGCAAATAGGTTTTACTTTGGTCAAGATCACCGAATTGCGTCGCCAACTTAAAGAAGGGAATATGAGCGACGTTCGCACCTTCAACCTTGAGTGGTTTGTCTTCTTGCTCTTCGCGGCTGCGAATATCTAAAACGACGGAATCTTTATCAACCTCGTTGACCCATTCCGCTTCTGGCGCTTTCTCTTTGCTTAGCGCTTCAATGGCACGGATATCCATGATCGTCGCCTGATCAACCGCTTGTTCTAACAAGCTAAAGTCAAACTTTGATTCCTCATGCTCCAACTTGGCTTTTTCCGCTTTGACCGTGGGCTTTTTCGAAATCACCCCACAGTACTCAGGCATGGTTTTGGCAAAATCTTCGGTGCCAATTTTGCGTGCAGTATCAATAATATCTTCTTTATCCCAGTTGATCAGCGGGCGCAAAATCAGGCTATCAGTGACGTTATCAATCATGCGCAAGTTAGTGAGTGTCTGACTAGATACTTGACCCAAAGCCTCGCCAGTTACCAAGGCCTGAATACCGAAGCGCTCTGCAACCATGCTCGCCGCACGCACAAACATGCGTTTCAACACCACGCCCATCTGACCGTTATCAACGTTTTCGAGAATGCTATTAACCACCGGCTCGAAATCAATCGAAATAAACTTCACTTTGGCCGAGGAACCAAATTTATTCCAAAGATAGTGAGAAACCTGCTGCACACCCGTTTCATGAGATTTGCCGCCAAGATTAAAAAAGCAATAGTGAACCTTACTACCACGTTTTATATGCAGGTAACTCGACACCCCTGAGTCGAAGCCGCCCGATATCAAGCTCAGTACGTCTTCTTGCGTACCCAGCGGGAAGCCGCCTAAGCCGGTATGACGATGCTTCACCAAGTTCAGCTTATCGTGGTCAACTTCCATCATCACGGTTACGTCAGGCTTTTTCAGCTGTACGCTTGCCGACGAAACAGCTTGGTTTAACCCACCGCCCACATAGCGTTCAAGCTCAATAGAACTAAAGTCATGCTTGCCGCGGCGTTTGGCTCGGACACAAAACGTTTTTCCTTCAATTTGATCACGCACTCCCTCTAAAGTGAGTGTATAAATATGATGCAAATCGTTAAACAGTGTCTGCTCTACCTCAAGCACAGTTTGGACGCCAGGCGTGTTAGTTAGCACATCCAGCACCAGCTGACGCTCGTCCGGTTGTTTTAATGTCACCTCAATGTGATCCCGACGGTTATATACCGCCGTATTACCAGTCCGACGCTTTAGAATATTACGAATATTGCATTCGAGGATTTTAGTAAAACGCTTTCTGACTGACTCGCTTTTGACGATCACCTCAGGGTGAATTTTAACAATAAACTTCATAACCGGTTCGATACAGCTGGAAATAAAGCCGCGGATTATACAATAACCAAGGCGCCGCTGAAACCGGCTATTTTTGTGTCTATTAAACGGCAATAAGGCGACGCTCACGCATCGGAATCGATAAGTCGTGACCGTCGCAGAGGATGTTAAGGGATGGGATCATCCACATCATCAGCAGAGATCTCGTCTGAAAAGCTCGGTTTCCCTTGCATCACAGCGATTTCTACACGCCGGTTGGCGGCCCGATTGTCGGGAGAGCTATTCGGAGCTCGTGGCTGTGTGTCGGCCAAGCCTTCTACCTTCATCCGCAAATGGTTAAAGCCGGGCACTTTTTCCATTTCCTGTGCCACTGAGACCGCACGCTGTGCGGAGATGTCCCAGTTAGATCGATATAGCTCAGACTCCAGCGGTGTGCTGTCGGTATGGCCTGACACTTTAATTTCTCCAGGAACATCTTTTACCAGCTGCGCAATTTGGCGCACCATGGGGCGGAACTTAGGCTGCAAAAACGCAGAATTGGGAGGAAACGCCCCCTTTTCTTGAACGCGGATAACCAGCTGCTGACCTAGGTTTTCAACCTCGATAGCGCCTTCTTCTATCTCGCGCTGCAACGCCTGCATCAAGGCTTTTTGTAACTGCTCAAGTTGCTCTTGCATCCGTTGTTGTTCAAGCTGTGATGCAACCTGAGCACTCGATCCACCTTCTTTGTCAGAGGTTGTCCGCTGCGATCCGCCAGAGCGATCATCTTGCCCCTCTTGAAAGTCCAAAGTGCGCTGCGTCATGTCAATGGTTTGCTGCATGATCACTTCAATGGGCGTCGGCTCTGGGCGGCCAGGGCGAAACTCTTGTGCAATCACACTGGTCCCTTTAGGAATATCTTTCACCTCAAGGACGTTTTGTACCCCAAACGCAAATTTCATCGAGCCAGCGATTTGCTTAAATTTGAGCACGTCCATTTCTGAAAAGGACAACAGAAGGACGAAAAAGCACATGAGCAGTGACATCAAGTCTGCAAACGTCCCCATCCAAGGCGGTAAGCCGGGAGGCGGGCATTTGCATTCCTCTTCTTCTTGCTGTTGTGCCATGAGGACTCCTTAAATCTCGCTATTTTTGATGTTCAACGCAGACGCTTTAATTATCGACATCCACTGCACGCTTGCCTTCATTAAGGTAATTTTTCAAAAAGTCATCAATCACACGTGGGTTTTGACCATCTTGAATCGCGAGTAAGCCGTCCATAATAAGACGACGGTTTAACTTCTCTTGTTCTTTGCGTAGTGCGAGCTTGTTGGCAATCGGGGTCGCCACCATATTTGCCAGCATCGCCCCGTACATAGTCGTCAGCAAAGCCACTGCCATTGCCGGGCCGATGGCCTTAGGATCATCCATGTTAGAAAGCATGGCAACCAGACCAATCAAGGTCCCGATCATCCCCATTGCTGGGGCGACATCCGCTAACGCGTTATAAAAACCAATACCGTGATCATGCCGCTCTTCCGTCAAGCTGATATCTTTCTTCAAGGTGGCACGAACTACATCCGCATCATGGCCATCAACGAGCAAGTCGACACCTTTTTGCATAAACGAATTATTCACTTCCATTTCTTCGAGGGCGAGAAACCCGCCTTTACGAGCAGCATCTGCCATTTCGATAATCTTGGCAATCAAATCTTCCGGGTCATCAGACTTAAACATAAAAGCCTTACCCGCGATTTTAAAACTGCCAAAAAATTGCCCCATCGTGTATTTGGTTAAGACAACAAATAGACTGCCCCCGATAACGATCAACACAGATGGAACGTCAAAATACATGTTCATGGTGCCGCCCAGCAGCATCGCCATGACAACGAATGCGAACGAACCAAGCATGCCGATGAGCGTCGCTATATCCACGTCAGTCTCCCTTAACTACCATTAAGTCATTGTTGTTCATTTTCAGGGTATTGGTTATATCGGCAACCAATCCTTTAGGTTTAGCGTAAATCCGTCAATATCAATAAGGATAACATGCCATTTACCGCTTGGGGTAAGAACACAAAATCGGCCTCTGCGGTTTGACCACTTTTCACCGCTGAGTTACCGTCTAGCCTTTCTTTTCTAATTTTATGGCATCATGGCTGTGAAGAAACCAGAAAATATGACCTTTGAGGACACGCTCAAAGAGTTAGACAGTATCGTTGGCGCGTTAGAGTCCGGCGAATTGCCGCTTGATACGGCAATGAAACGCTTCGAGCGTGGTATCACCTTAACCCGTCAAGGGCAAAAAACCTTGGCGGACGCCGAGCAACGGGTCGAGATCTTGCTTTCGCAAGAAGACGATGGGCCACTGACTGAGTTTTCCCCCCAAGACGATGACTAGTACTGTTGCAAAAGAGACTCTGCGCGAGACGCAAACGCGAAGTAACCGACAACTTGAATCCTGGCTTTATACCCTAGACCATCAGGAACAACCTCTTATTCAAGCGATGCGCCATGGCTTGTTATTGGGAGGAAAACGGATTCGCCCGTTTTTAACCTATGCGACGGGGCAACTTTTCGGTATACCGCTTGCGCAGCTCGACACACCCGCAGTAGCAGTAGAGTGTATTCATGCTTATTCATTAATCCATGACGATTTACCGGCGATGGACAACGACAGTTTGCGCCGTGGTCAGCCGACTTGTCATGTTGCATTCGATGAAGCGACGGCGATTCTCGCCGGTGATGCGCTACAAACACTGGCTTTTACCGTGCTTGCTGAAGGTGAACTCAATCCAAATGCCCAACCATACCGTATCGATATGGTGAAAGTATTGGCCAATGCAAGTGGCGCATCCGGGATGTGTCTGGGTCAATCACTTGATTTAGCCGCAGAAGGCCGAGCCGTTGATTTATATGCTTTGAAGCAAATTCATCGTAATAAAACCGGTGCACTCATTAAAGCGGCGGTACGATTGGGGGCCTATGCGGCTGGGGAGACTGGGGTGAAACACCTCGGATCGTTAGACCGATTTGCGGATGCTATCGGGCTCGCATTCCAAGTTCAGGATGATATTTTGGACATCACCAGCGATACGCAAACGCTTGGAAAGCCTCAAGGTTCCGATGTGAATGCGGAGAAGAGCACCTACCCTGCTTTACTGGGGCTGGCTGGCGCGCAAGAAAAAGCGGCGCAACTTTACCAAGAAGCACTACACGCCTTGGAGGCGATCCCCTACAATACCGAGCAACTGGAAGTTTTTGCCCGATATATCATCGAGCGCAACAACTAGCATGATTAATAAAAGCGCCGAACCATTATGACATTGGATATATCAAAATACCCAACCCTCGCGCTTGCTGATACGCCTGAAGAGTTACGCACCTTACCGCGTGACCACTTGCCTCAGTTGTGCGAGGAGTTACGTACCTATTTACTTAACACAGTGAGCCATTCCAGCGGCCATTTTGCCTCAGGGCTGGGAACGGTGGAACTCACTGTGGCGCTGCATTATGTCTATAATACGCCGTTTGACCATCTTGTTTGGGATGTAGGGCATCAAGCTTACCCCCACAAAATCTTAACCGGACGGCGGGAGCAGATGCCCACGATCCGGAAAAAAGATGGCCTTCACCCCTTCCCTTGGCGAGAAGAAAGCCCTTACGATGTGCTGTCAGTCGGGCACTCTTCGACCTCAATCAGCGCAGCTCTCGGGATGGCTATCTGCGCGGAAAAAGAAGGGCAAAACCGGCGCGTAGTCAGTGTGATTGGCGACGGCGCCATCACCGCGGGGATGGCTTTTGAAGCCATGAACCACGCTGGGGATGTGAAGCCCGATATGTTGGTCGTACTGAATGACAATGAGATGTCTATCTCAGAAAATGTCGGCGCCTTGAATAATCATTTTGCGCAATTGCTTTCTGGCAATGTCTATACCAGCATTCGCGAAGGCGGCAAAAAAGTGCTCTCCGGCGCCCCCCCGATTAAAGAATTGGTACGTCGTGCGGAAGAACACCTCAAAGGCATGGTCGTGCCTGGCACCATGTTTGAAGAGTTAGGCTTTAATTACATTGGTCCGATTGATGGGCACGATGTCGAAGAGCTGGTCAAAACCCTTAAAAATATGCGCCACCTAAAAGGGCCGCAATTTTTACATGTGATGACCAAAAAAGGCAAAGGTTACGCGCCGGCAGAAAACGATCCGATTGGCTATCATGCTGTCCCCAAGTTTGATCCGAGCGTGTATACGTTACCTAAGTCTAAGCCTTCCAGCCCCAGCTTTTCCAATGTGTTTGGTGATTGGCTTTGTGATATGGCCGAACAAGATGACAAATTGTTAGCCATCACGCCAGCCATGCGAGAAGGGTCTGGCATGGTCCGCTTTTCTAAGGCACACCCAGATAAATATTTTGATGTCGCTATCGCGGAACAACACTCGGTAACGCTTGCCGCGGGTATGGCGATTGGAACCTATCATCCGGTGGTCGCGATTTATTCGACCTTTCTACAACGCGCTTATGATCAGCTCATTCATGATGTCGCGATCATGAATCTTCCGGTGTTATTTGCGATTGATCGCGGTGGTATTGTCGGCGCCGACGGTCAAACTCACCAAGGTGCGTTTGATTTGAGTTACTTACGGTGCATTCCAAATTTGGTTGTCATGACGCCCAGTGATGAAAACGAATGCCGTCAAATGCTGTATACCGGTCATACTCATGATGGTCCCGCCGCAGTGCGGTACCCTCGAGGCAGCGGGATGGGCGCTGTTATTGACGATAAAATGCAAGCTATCCCCGTGGGTAAAGGCGTGGTCAAACGTCAAGGTGAACACATCGCCATTCTGAATTTTGGCACCTTACTGCCAAGCGTATTGGACGCGGCAGACACACTCAACGCAACGGTTGTCGATATGCGCTTTGCTAAGCCGCTTGATCACACACTGATCGAGGAGATGGCAAAAGCCCATGACTGCTTGGTGACCGTGGAAGAGAATGCGGTAGCGGGCGGCGCTGGCTCTGGCGTCATTGAAACATTGATGGCGCAAGGCACGGTGAAACCCGTCCTGCAAATAGGCTTACCCGATCGTTTTATTTCGCAAGGCACACAACAAGAAATCCATGCCGATATCGAATTAGACAGCACCGGCATTGAAGCCCAAATCCGGCGCTACCTCGCTAAGCTAGGTTAAGCTAAGCCCCTGAAACTAAAAAAACCGCTAGTACTTAGCGGTTTTTTTGTTTTTCCAAACGATTAATTTGATGACTTGGCGTCTGGCTACTTGGCTTCTGACGACTTAATGGCTTGGTTACTTAATGACCTAGTTACTTAGTTACTTAGTGCCAAAAATCTTATCGCCAGCATCGCCCAAACCAGGAACAATATAGCCGTTATCATCTAACTTCTCATCAATGGCAGCAGTATAAAGCTCCACATCAGGATGTGCTTTTTTCAGTGCTTCGATCCCTTCAGGCGCTGAGACCAAAACCAAAACCTTAATTTGCTGACAGCCCTGCTCTTTCAACAAATCGATCGTCGCAATCATAGAGCCACCGGTTGCTAACATCGGATCCACGACCAAGGCCATTCGCTCATCGATGTTGCTCGCCAGCTTATGAAAATAAGGCACAGGTTCAAGGGTTTCTTCGTCACGATAGACACCCACGACACTGATCCGCGCGCCAGGAACGTGCTCTAAGACACCATCCATCATACCGAGTCCAGCACGAAGGATAGGCACCACAGTCACTTTTTTACCTTTAATTTGGTCGACATCAACCGGGCCATCCCAGCCATCGATCGTCACTTTTTCTGTATCGAAGTCTGAGGTGGCTTCATAAGTCAACAGGCTACCTACTTCGGTGGCAAGCTCACGAAACCGCTTGGTGCTGATATCACGTTCACGCATCAAGCCGATTTTATGTTTGACTAACGGGTGCCTTACTTCCACGACCTTCATCTTAGACTCCTTACAAAAAACAAATTCTCGGTAGTATACATGAAAGTAATTTGCTAGCGTAGAGATAGCGCTTGATATATCGTTTAGAATCTCACCAAACTGCTCGCGCAAACGTTTTCCTTTCACTGAATGCGCTGATAGAATAGCGCCGACTTTTGATTTCCAACTCCGGCGAGGAATTGCAGTGAGCGGTAAACAATCATCTCTTAGCTATAAAGATGCAGGTGTCGACATTGATGCCGGCAACGCACTGGTCGATCGTATTAAAGGTGTGGTGAAACAAACACATCGCCCTGAAGTGATGGGAGGACTAGGCGGTTTTGGTGCACTTTGTTCATTGCCAACCAAATACAAAGAGCCCGTACTGGTGTCTGGTACGGATGGCGTTGGAACCAAGCTACGCCTTGCATTGGACGCGAATAAACATGACACAATTGGCATCGATTTGGTGGCGATGTGTGTCAACGATCTGATTGTGCAAGGCGCAGAGCCGTTATTTTTTCTTGATTACTATGCCACAGGAAAGCTCGACGTCGACGTCGCTGCCAATGTCGTGACCGGAATCGCACACGGCTGCCAACAAGCCGGCTGTGCCCTGATCGGCGGCGAAACCGCTGAAATGCCGGGAATGTATAGTGGCGACGATTATGATGTCGCTGGCTTTTGTGTCGGGGTGGCGGAAAAGTCGGCGCTGATTGATGGCAGCAATGTCGGCGATGGCGATGCACTGATTGGCCTTGCGTCCAGTGGTCCGCACTCAAACGGTTATTCCCTGATCCGTAAAATCCTCGATGTGAGCCAAGCGGATCTCAGCACGCCATTGGCCGGTCAACCGCTTATCGAACATTTGTTGGCACCGACCCGTATTTACGTCAAATCTGTCTTAGCGCTGCAGGAGCAAACCTCAATCCACGCGGTGTCGCATATCACAGGTGGCGGTTTTTGGGAGAACATTCCCCGCGTATTACCTGCAGGGACAAAAGCAGTGATCGACAATAACAGCTGGCAGTGGCCTGCAATTTTTAACTGGCTGCAAGAAAAAGGCAATGTCAGCGATTACGAAATGCTACGTACGTTTAATTGTGGTGTTGGCTTGGTCATTGCGCTACCACAAACTGAAGCAGAGAAAGCAATTGCTTTACTCAATGAAGTAGGAGAAACCGCTTGGCAACTGGGTCATATTGCCCATGCAAACGCTAATGAAGCGCAAGTGGAGCTCACAGAATGAAACGCATTGTTGTGTTAATTTCTGGTAGTGGCTCAAACCTGCAAGCGCTCATTGATCAGTTTCATCAGGGGCATCAGGCACGCATCGTTGCTGTTATCGCCAATAAAGCAAACGTGTATGGCCTAACACGTGCCGAGCAAGCCGATATTCCCGCTCAGGTCGTTGCTAATACAGCGTATGCCAGCCGCGAAGACTATGACGCGGCTTTGGTTCGGGCTATCGATGTTCATCAACCCGACTTAGTGGTATTGGCTGGCTTTATGCGTATTTTAACCCCAGGTTTTGTCAGCCATTACGCAGGGCGGATGCTGAATATTCACCCATCACTGCTCCCTAAATACACGGGACTACATACCCACCAGCGCGCGATTGATGCTGGCGACAAAGAGCATGGGACGTCGGTACATTTTGTCACGGAAGAACTTGATGGTGGGCCTGTGATATTACAAGCTCGCGTCCCTATCTTTGCCGATGATGAGATTGATTCCGTCGCCGCCCGTGTTCAACAACAAGAACACCGAATCTATCCATTAGTGGTTAAATGGTTTATTGATGGACGGCTTAAAATGGAAGCTGGGAAAGCTTGGTTGGACAATCAACCACTCGGTCCTTCAGGCCATGCAGCTGACGATTGACCGGCATTGCGATGAACAGGCGCCTCGGCGCCTGTTCGATCATGATGTGGCGACGCTCGCTTGGTTCGAGCAATAGACCTCGCCAAAGTGGAACACGCAGTACTCCCCTTCTTGCATCTTATGCCAGCTCTCATTATTGGTCAGCGGCTGCGTCGCAATCACTGAAACAATATCATCCGGCGTTGTCTGCTCGTGAAAATCAACTGTCATTTCTTGATCGATCAAACTCGCTCGACCAAATGGCGCACGACGTGTAATCCAATGCAGATTATTGGTGCAATACGCCATCACATAATCGCCATCGCTAAACAGCATGTTATATACGCCAAGCGCGCGCAGTCGGTCACAGCGTGAAGCAATAAAATCAAACACCTCACACATGTTGTCCGGTTGCTTTGGATAATGCTTAAACAGCTCGTTTAACAACCAACAAAAGGCCTTTTCACTATCGGTCTCTCCCACGGGTTTGAAATGTCCCGTCTCGAGACTTTCAAACCCAGAGAGTTGGCCATTATGGGCAAAGGTCCAATGGCGTCCCCAAATTTCTCGCGTAAAAGGATGTGTGTTTTCCAAGCTCACGCCGCCTCGGTTCGCTTGACGAATATGACTAACGACCGAACAGCTTTTGATCGGATAACTGGTTACAAGCTCCGCGACTTTAGATTGACTGCTGGGGGCCGGATCTTTAAAGGTACGAAATCCTTTACCCTCATAAAAAGTAATCCCCCAACCATCACGATGCGGACCTGTTTTTCCGCCCCGTTGAATTAAGCCGGTAAAACTAAAACAGATATCCGTAGGGACGTTGGCACTCATGCCAAGCAACTCACACATTCTTTCGTCTACCTCTGCGAATTATGCTGCCATTTCCTTTTCCACCAATTGGATCAGAATATGGATAATTTTGATATGAACTTCTTGAATGCGATCAGCATAACCAAAGTGTGGAACCCGAATTTCGATGTCCGCTAGCCCGGCCATTTTGCCGCCATCTTTTCCCGTTAGCATGATTGTTTTCATGCCCTTTTTCTGAGCCGCTTCCATCGCGTTTAAGATGTTCCCTGAATTCCCCGAGGTCGATAGGCCAAACAGAACGTCCCCCTTCATACCCACGGCTTCAACATAACGGGAGAAAACATACTCGTAGCCAAAGTCGTTGGAGACACAGGAAATATGACTCGGATCGGAAATGGCAATCGCCGGGTAGCCTGGACGGTTTTCGCGGTAACGCCCGGTGAGTTCTTCAGCAAAATGCATCGCATCACAATGTGAGCCACCATTACCACAAGACAACACCTTGCCGCTGGCCTTAAAACTATCAGCAAGGAGTGTCGCCGCTTTTTCAATCTGCTGGATGTTATTGTCATCACTCAAAAATGCAGTTAACACATCGGCTGCTTCTGAAAGCTCACCGCGAATAAGATCTTGGTACATGGCACCTTCCCACTGTTAACAAATATCACGCCCGTTAGGCATCAGTCAGTTCAACTATCAGTGTACCCGTATCGTTTTAGGACTGTCGACTACCGTTATCATCCAGCAAGCGAGCTCGGTCACGTTTGCTTGAATGGCAACCTATCTTTCCATTTGTGCAATAACTGCAGTGAAGATTTTCTGACCTTGCAGGCCAGGTCACACCGTATGATTTTACAATTATTTAATTTTTTGGTTACATTGAGTGGTACGACCTCTTACCACGACACGTAAGAGCCTAATTAAACCGAAGGAGATGACGTGATGGCAACAGGGTTATATATCGTCGCCATGCTAATACTGGCCGGCGTACTCGCATACCATCGTGCTAAGTTGCTGGTATCGACTGCCGTACTGGCAGCCGGATTAGTTGTAGGGACAGTCATAGGGAGTGTGGGGCAAATTACTTGGTTAATTTTTGCCGTCATTGCTCTACCACTAAATATTGTGACATTTCGTCGCAATTGGCTGAGTAAGCCTGCATTTAAAGCCTTTAAATCCGTGATGCCAGAAATGTCAGCAACGGAGAAAGAAGCGATCGACGCAGGCACCGTCTGGTGGGAAGCCGATTTATTCCGCGGCGCCCCGGATTGGAACAAATTGCATGATATTCCGGCCCCCACACTTAGCGCTGAAGAACAAGCCTTCCTCGATGGACCTGTTAATGAGGTCTGTCGCATGGTTGATGACTACCAGGTCACGCACGAGCTTGCCGATCTTCCCGAAGAGGTGTGGCAGTATCTGAAGGACAATAAGTTCTTCGCCATGATCATCAAAAAACAATATGGTGGCTTAGAGTTTTCCGCATATGCACAGTCTTTAGTACTGCAAAAACTGTCGGGGGTTTCTGGTGTACTGTCGTCAACCGTGGGTGTTCCTAACTCGCTCGGCCCTGGTGAACTACTTCAGCATTATGGTACCGAGGATCAGAAAGACCACTATCTCCCTCGCCTTGCCCAGGGTAAGGAGATCCCTTGTTTTGCATTAACCAGTCCAGAAGCCGGTTCGGATGCGGGCTCTATTCCAGACTACGGCGTAGTGACCAAAGGCGTTTGGAACGGTGAAGAAGTCCTGGGAATGAAAATCACCTGGAACAAACGCTATATCACGCTTGCACCGGTAGCGACTGTCTTAGGCTTGGCATTTAAGCTACGCGACCCCGATCATTTACTCGGTGATCAAGACGAGCTCGGCATCACTTGCGCATTGATCCCAACCGATATGGAAGGTGTGCAAATTGGTCGCCGCCATTTCCCATTGAACGTGCCTTTCCAAAATGGCCCGACTCAAGGTAACGAAGTCTTTGTTCCGATGGACTTTATTATTGGCGGGCAAAAAATGGCCGGTCAAGGCTGGCGCATGTTGATGGAGTGCTTGTCTATTGGTCGCGGTATCACGCTGCCTTCAAATACCACGGGTGGGCTTAAATCGGCTGCACTTGCAACCGGCGCTTACGCACGTATTCGTCGTCAGTTCAAATTGCCGATTGGTAAAATGGAAGGGATCGAAGAGCCGCTGGCTCGCATCGCGGGTAATGCCTATGTTATGGATGCCGCGAGTGCGTTGACCGTGACAGGGATTGATGCAGGCGAAAAACCCTCTGTTATCTCGGCAATCGTCAAATATCACTGTACCCACCGTAGCCAGCAGAGCGTCATTGATGCGATGGATGTTATTGGTGGTAAAGGCATCTGTTTAGGGCCGAAAAACTATTTGGGCCGGAATTACCAGGGCTCACCGATTGCTATCACCGTGGAAGGTGCGAATATTCTGACCCGCTCAATGATTATCTTTGGCCAGGGAGCGATTCGTTGTCACCCATTTGTCTTAGATGAGATTCGTGCGAGCGAGAATAGCGATCAGCAAGCGGCACTTGCAGCATTTGACAAAGCACTGTTCGGTCACGTCGGCTTTGTATTTAGCAATGTTGCTCGCACCCTTTGGCTTGGTTTAACCGATGGACGTTTCTCGAAAGCACCACGCAAAGACGCGACACATCGTTACTACCAGCAGATGAATCGCTACAGCTCTGCGCTGGCACTGCTTGCTGATGTCTCTATGGCGGTATTGGGCGGTAACCTGAAACGTAAAGAGCGCTTATCCGCGCGCTTGGGGGATGTGCTTAGCCAGCTCTACTTAGCATCCGCGACCATGAAGCGTTACGCTGACGAAGGCTACCAGACCGAGGATCTTCCTTTGGTTCATTGGGGCATGCAAGACGCGATGTACCAAACAGAGCAAGCATTGGATGGTTTTCTCGCAAACTTCCCGAATCGTGTGATTGCCGGGTTAGTAAGGGCCTTGGTGTTCCCTCTTGGTAGAGGACGCCGCCAGCCGGGTGATCGTCTGGATGGTAAATTGGCAGTGATTTTACAATCACCTAGTGCGACGCGTGACCGGATTGGTCGTGGTCAATTCTTTGAGCCAGGCAATGCGATCGGCAATATCGAGAAAGCGTTGCATGACATCCTCAAGGCTGAGCCTATCCATAAGAAGGTCTGTGACGGTCTTGGCGAGAAGTTGCCGTTCATGTTCCTGGATCAAGTAGCCGATAAAGGGTTACACGCTGGCGTCATTTCCGAGCAAGAAGCCGACTTACTGCGAGAAGCCGAGCAAGGTCGACTCGAAACAATCAATGTCGATGACTTTGATCCTGCCGAGTTACCTGCCGCGTCAGTCAAAGAAAACAAGATGCATAATGCGGCATAACCGCACTGTATTTTGAGCGCACCACTAAAAGAGAGGGATTTCCCTCTCTTTTTTTATCATTAACCACGGCTAAATTTTATCATTCGCCACGGTTAAACATTTTTATTCGATCCATCAATATCCAGCTCATCCGTCTCTTCACTTGCCTCCTTTGACTCCGCATCTTTATCTGGTGGCGGAGCTTCAAGCTCTTGCGCGGCTTCAGCTAATTTTCGTGCTTTACGCTTTTTCAGCACAAACCAGGTTGCGGCGCCAATCAAGATGACAAGTAAATTACCTAAGCCAATAATAATGAGAGACGTTGTACGTGCTTCAGCCTGCTCTCTTTCTCGTCTCCGTGCCTCGGCGGCCTCCATCATTGCCTGCTCACGCGCTTCGCGCTCTGCTTCAGCTTGTTCTAGCGCTGCGTAATCTGTAACAGCAAAAGTTTGCTCTGGTAAGGGGAAAACCAGGGAGCGACCCGACAATTGGTCTGTCGCGTATAGTGTTGAGAGCCATTTATATTGCCCAGGCGTACTCGCATAGGGAATATCGAGCGAGAGTGTCTCTGACTTTTCCTCACTATTTTTTTGATAAACCGTTGTCTTGCCTTCGGTATCAGTAAACTTGGCATGAACAGACACGCTGCCGGGCTCAATGCTAGCTTGTTCCATTTGGATAGTTAACTGATGCGGCTCATCATCTATTTGGCTTTGCTTAAAAGTCGCCATGAGTGGCGTCGGGTAAACGAGGACTTCTTGCTCAAGGGTACGAAAGAAGATCCCATTTCCCGATGTCACGCGTGCTCGATACTTACCTGGCATCACATCAATAGGAAGCGAAACAGTAAAGATCCCATCATTAGGCGCTTCATCCAGTCCTGTTCCATCATCACTAAACTGGCCGAGCGATTTTGGCTGAGGACGTTGGTCAGGATTAAGCGAGGCAGGATCGTCAACAAACTCAGAAAAACTAACGGTGAGATCCACACGCCGAATAAAGTCTCGCAGATTGAGGGGGTCATCACCTAACATTAATCGTGCGGTGAATTTAATCGCTTCACCTTGATAAAGCCGACTGGGCAAATCTTCCACTTTCATGCGCAAGTCGCTCAGCACTTTCACTTTGTTATCAGGGCTAACGCGACCAATGGCTTGCCACGGCCCGGGCATCGGATCGCTAATCGATACAATGTCCATATCAGCCTCTTGATGCCAAGAGACATTATCGGGATGCCGCCATGCATAATATTTGCTTCCGTCAGGCCGAACCAAGACCACGGGCATGCTGGGTTTTTCTCGATAAATGACAAACGCAGCACGCTCAATCGTTGGGTCAACGCGAAAGCGGTTTTCCAGCAGCCGGATTTCTTGCTCGTTGGCGTGTGCCAATAAAGGGAAACAAAAACAAACTGCCCACCACCGCTTTCTCATGCCTGCTCCTACTGCCGCCAAAGACAGCTGCCGTTTTGTTCAATAAAGTCTAACCGCGCTTCATGCGCACTCATTTCATCGGCCGATGCAGGGATGACCTTTAGCGATTTCTGACGCTTAACCGTTCTCGGCGCCATTGGACTTGCATTATCAGTATCGGTCCCTGCATTAAAGGATAAATCTGTTTGTCCACCCGTCATTAACAGATAGACGTCAGCTAGTATCTCCGCATCCAGTAAAGCCCCGTGTAATGTGCGCCTTGAGTTATCAATGCCATAGCGATCACACAATACATCCAAGTTATTACGTTTGCCTGGGAAGATTTTCTTCGCCATTGCCAAGGTATCTGTGACTGTGCAAATCTCATTGGTTCGCACCGATACCCCGAGGTTTTTAAACTCATGGTCCATAAACCCCACATCAAAGGGCGCATTATGAGCAATCAACTCAGCACCTTGAATAAAATCGACGAAGGCCTGATGCACGTGCGTATAGGCAGGCTTATCTGCTAAAAATGCATCAGTAATACCATGCACTGAAATCGCTTCAGGGTCGATCGCGCGCGTGGGTTTGATGTAGGCATGAAAGTGCCGACCGGTGAGTTTGCGATTGATAATCTCAACGGCACCGATTTCTATAATATTGTGACCTCGGTAGTGAGGCCCACCTTCGCGGTTCATACCTGTGGTTTCGGTATCTAACACGATGAGACGATCGTAATTCGCTTTCATGGCAATAACTGTGTCAAACTTGGCTCAGATGAATAGCCTATAGTATCAAAGATGACCAAGCAGGTAGAAATTTTCACAGATGGTTCATGCCTCGGTAACCCAGGTCCTGGGGGGTATGGTGTGGTAATGCGCTATAAGCAGCATGAAAAAACGCTGAGTGCTGGGTTTACCCTCACCACCAACAACCGCATGGAGTTGATGGCCGCGATTGTCGGGTTACAAGCGTTAAAAGATTCCTGCGAAGTGGTTCTGACCACGGACAGCCAATACGTTCGCCAAGGAATTACCCAGTGGATCCATAACTGGAAAAAGCGCCAGTGGAAAACGGCGGATAAGAAGCCGGTTAAAAATGCCGACCTGTGGCAGCAATTAGATCAGGTGGCAGCCAACCACCAGATCACGTGGAACTGGGTAAAAGGCCACGCCGGTCACCCTGAAAATGAACGTTGTGATGAGCTCGCACGTCAAGCCGCTAACCAACCAACCGAAACAGATGAAGGCTATCAGCCTCCCGCATAAAAGCATGGTGCGCTAACCGCCGTTAGGTACAACTCCCCCTAGCGGCGATACCGCTTGCTTTAGTTTCCAACGGGGCTTAATCGGTTTAAGTGGATAACTGCGTTTGCGCGCCATAATAAGATAAATAGATCCTAACGCGGGCGTTATCATACTGGCGCTACTTTCAACCCACGCATGGCGAGTGTTGGGGCGTTGTGTTGGCCATAGACCCATTTGATGTGCGGTAATGATTTCATAGTTCATAACACTTAACCAATCTTTGACGCGCAGCGGTGAAAACATTCGTCCTCCCCAAGGTAGGCGCTGATGTCGACCTCTAATCAGCTTTTTCATCCCCAGGAGACTGGTTGGATTAACGCCAGAAAGAATCAAACAACCATCGTCAATCATCACGCGATCGACCTCTCTTAGTAATCGGTGCGGGTCGTCGCTATAATCAAGTTGGTGTGCGAGTAAACAGACATCAAAGGACTTTTGGATAAACGGTAAGGCATAGTGGGCAGCCGTGAGGTTACGCATCGGATTGTGTTTATCGACACAGACTTGGTGTTGAATGTTACACTGTTTACTAACTAGCTCGCAGCTTAATCCACCTAATTTAAGCAAATGATAGCCGAATAAAGTAGGCAGACACTCATCCAGCCGGGTTTGCAATTGGGTGCGCGCCCAATCACCGTAGGCAACCTGGTCCCATGTATAGGGATAGTCAAACTGATGTTCAATGCGCGCTGGTTTCATTATTAAGGCTCATTCTATCGCTGGAGAACCCAATGCTTCACGTCAAAAGCATACCTGCATTTAACGATAATTACATATGGCTCATTATTAGTGAAGATAATCGATGCGCCGTGGTCGATCCCGGTGAAGCAAGTCAGGTTATTGACTATCTCAAAGCAAATACGTTGACACTGTCTTGTATTCTTATCACACATCACCACTGGGATCATACGAATGGTATTGAGGAGCTTGTCCGTTTCGCACCCAGCGCCCAAGTTATCGGACCGGAGATCAAACCTATCCCGCGCTTAAGTATGGCAGTGGGAGATGGCGATCAGATTGATGTTTTCGATCATCGATTTTTAGTGGTCGGAGTTGAAGGACATACTGATGATCACATCGCTTTTGTTGGCGATGGGAAGCTGTTTTGTGGTGATGCGCTATTCTCTGCTGGCTGTGGCCGCTTGCTTGGGGGCACCGCAGCACAAGCGCTAAATTCGCTTAAGAAGCTAGCCTCCTTGCCGATTGAAACAGAGGTCTATTGCGCCCACGAGTATACCGCTGCCAATGTTGCCTTCGCACTCACTGTCGAACCTGAAAACGATGATCTCCATTTGTATCGCGAAGAAGTCAACCGATTACGCGCTCAGGAAAAACAAACACTACCGAGCACCATTGGACGCGAAAAACGTATCAATCCGTTTTTGCGCATTCATGAGCCAAGCGTAATTCAAGCGGTCAGCGGGCGTGCGCAAAATAACACTGAATTAGAAGTTTTCCGCGCGTTACGTCAGTGGAAGGACGAATTTTGAGCTGAGTCTCTTGTCATCAGTGAGACCAGCCCCTATCATCATCGGCTATTTTGGACGAAGGTTTTTATGCCATGAAGTACCGTTTAGTTTTATTGAGCACACTGTTGCTGAGCGGCTGTCAGTCAACGGGTGACACTCAAGACACGGATACCGCCCACAAAGCGCCTCCTATTGCGGGCCAGAAGGCTTCATCTGCGCCCACAGAGACCGCAGTAACACCAGAGAAAGCGGTACCTAACCAACCCACGGTACTCTCACCGCAAAAACAAGAGGATGTTTGGCAGCGGATCAGTATGCAACTCTCCTTGCCTGTCCCAAATAATGCATCGGTGAGGCGGTATCGAAATTGGTATTTAAACTACCCTAATCACCTCGCAACCGTGACTGAGCGCGCGACGCCCTTTTTACACCTTATTGTTGAAAAAGTAGAAGCTCGTAATATGCCACTCGAGCTGGCACTGCTGCCTGTTGTTGAAAGCTCGTTTGATCAGTTTGCCTATTCTCATGGTAGAGCCGCGGGCTTATGGCAGTTTGTTCCTGCTACGGGGCGACGCTTTGGCTTAGAACAAAACTGGTGGTATGACGGCCGACGTGATGTGGCCCAATCAACCGATGCCGCACTTGATTACCTCGAGTACTTGCACGGCATGTTTGATGGCAACTGGTTACACGCAATCGCGGCGTACAATTCCGGCGAAGGGCGCGTATCAAGAGCGATCCGACGTAACGAGCAGCGCGGAAAACCGACCGATTTCTGGCACCTTGACCTTCCTAAAGAGACCAGCAGTTATGTGCCCAAACTCATCGCACTGGGTGACGTGCTGCGCAATAAAAACAAATACGGTTTAGATCTCCCTGAAATCCCTAACCAGCCAGTGTTAACCATGGTCGATCCGGGTATGCAAATGGATCTCGCGTTAGCAGCTAACTATGCCGGTTTGACTGTGTCAGAACTGCAAAGCCTTAATCCAGCCTATAACCACTGGGCAACGTCTCCATCGGGCCCAACTCACCTTTTACTGCCGAATGATAAGGTGGCGCACTTCAATACCGAGCTCGCGAAAAATAAGAATCAGGGACTTCGTGTCGAACGCTATGCGGTTAAGTCGGGCGATAGCCTAAGTGAGATAGCAGACCAGTATAATACCACGGTAAAAGTACTCAAACGCGCGAATCAGTTACGCTCATCACGCATTCGTGTGGGTCAACGCTTAATGATCCCGGTATCGCTCAAAGATGAGTCTCAATACACGCTAAGTGCTCCTCAACGGTTGGCCGCCTTGCAGGCTGCCGAGCGTGATGGTTATAAGCGTACTCACACAGTACGTCAGGGAGATAGTTTTTGGACGATTGCGCGTCGTTATGACGTGGATTATCGCCAACTCGCGAAGTGGAACGGCATGAGTCCTCGCGACACTTTAAGCATTGGTCAACAGCTCGTTGTGTGGGATAAAGAAAACAATACGCAACGTATTCGCACAATCACCTACCGTATTCGCCAAGGTGATTCACTGAGCACGATTGCACATCGATATAAGGTATCCGTGTCAGATTTAATCAAATGGAACCAACTGCGCCAGAACGCATATATCCAACCGGGACAACAGTTGACGCTTCATATTGATATTTCACGGAGTAGTGGCTCATGATGCAAGCCTCAACCAATCCATTTTATGCCTTACGTGACACCGTACTCCGACCAAGTGCGTGTTTCGCCGCACTAAGTCAACGACCAGCGTGGGGCTGGGTTGCTTATTTACTAATGTGCTTGAGCGCGATTGCGTTTTGGAGTGCTTATTTTGATCACACGGATGTATCAACCCTTCAGCAAGCACTGGCTCAACAGCTGTCCATACCTCAAGCAGAAGCGGAAAAGTGGTTACAACGAGAAACACTCCTAGCCTCTGAAGTATTGGGGGATTGGTTTGGTCGTGCCGCGGTAATTTTTGCCTTAGCCCTTTGGTTCCGGTTATCCACCAAGCAAGAGGCACCTAACTTTGGCTATCGTCACTGGTTAGCGGCATCCTGCTTTATTTTCCTGCCGGCAGTCATTGGTGATTTAGCAAGCTATACCAATATGACACTCGCACCGAGCTTTATCCTTCCGGCTCATGCTGATCTCAATAGTCTGAATGGCCTGCTCAAGCTACCGCTGACATCACCCTGGACAGCCTGGGCAGCCAGTTTACCCTTGCTCCTACCATGGTACTGGGTCCTCAGTATTACCGCTATTGGTACCTGGACACCGTTAAATCAAGGTAAAGCCATTGTTGTCGCCACTCTCCCCTGGGTAGCTGTTTTCGGTGGCTGGGCGATCATCATTGCTGTGAGTTAATCCATTACAGCTATGGGTTAATGCATCACACGCGACGAGCGCTCACCCTAGCACCTTAAGTTGTGCCTCCATCGCCGCATGATCGGAGGCACCATTATCAATCGCACTGGCCTGCTCCACGGTCAATCCGCGATAGAATATATGATCTAAAGGCAGCCCAAACTTAGTCATCCGCTGGTCCGGTTGAAAATGCATTTCTTGTAAAGACAAACGCGACACCATCGCTCTGACTGCTTCTAATCGCCGTTGCGACCACGTATTAAAATCCCCTGCCAAGATAATCGGTCCATCAACACGTAACAAGGCTTGCTCAAGCGCTGCTAATTGCTTTTTATAAGCCGCCATCGCGTAAGTGAAGTTAATGCTATGAATATTGACCACAGCCAGTCGCTGACCATTGGAAAGCTGATACTCACTGTACAGTGCACTTTTGGGCAAGCGTAAATAGGGCTCTACCGCTGTATAAGCGCAGCTATGGAGAGGATTAACCTGAGAAAGATTCATAACCCCAGCGACCGCATCTTGCATCGCAAACGCATAGGCTTGATCATAATGAAGTGATGACTGTGTAATCCAGCGCGCGAGTTGAGGCCCAAAACTCGCTTCCTGTAATAGCATAAGACGATGCGGATCTCGATACTGCGTCAATGCTGTATCCCATTGTGGCCGCTGCTGTTTGTAAATGTTCCAAACCAGCAAAGAGAAATGGCCTTGTTCATCCAGCGGTAATGAATGGGTATAATCAACACATTGGCGATAAATACCAGAGACAGTGTGTAACTGTGACCCATCGGGGACAGTAAAGTAACCATTGACACCCACTATGGCCGTTGGGACTAAAATGGCGCTTCCCCAGGCCACTACCTTGCCAATACGTCGTTTCATTACTTAATTACCACCATAAAGCTCACCACTGAAAGTATAGGTTGCCCCTACATCGGGCGCCGATTTTGCGATCGTTAATGCCTAAATACAAGTGATAAACACACCTTATCACTTGCCGCACACTTGATGTCAGAGATAGGATAGAAAAGCAATGATAACAAGGTGTATTCATGGAGCGACGCCTATGCTCAATAATCTATTTGTTTACGGTACTCTTTGTCCAGACGAAGAGAACCACCACCTGCTCGCTGATATGAAAGGGAGCTGGCACAAAGCCAGCATACAAGCAATACGCACCGACCGTGGCTGGGGATCGGCAGCAGGGCACCCAGGGATCGAGTTAAGTGATAACGCAAAGGACAGAGTAAAAGGCTGGTTATTTAAAGCTGACGATCTTTCAACGAGATTAGCGCAGATCGATCAATTTGAAGGCGCGGGCTACCAACGAGTGATTGTTGAAGTGGAATATAAACATACAAGCGGAGAAGACACCAAGCATACCACCGCCTTCACTTATGAACTCTGTTTTAGTCATCAGCCTAATGCGAGCGGGCCAAGCCAATTTGTCGCCAAAAACGACTAATAAGTGCTCTTACTCATAAACACAAAAAACCACCAATAAGCCAGTGTATCGAGTGATACTTGTATAAAAAAAGCACCGACATAAGTCGGTGCTTTTTAGGTGGCAGGGGTAGAGGGATTCGACCGGGCTGGCGACCCAGCGGACTGGCGCCCCAGCCCCCAACACGCAGATCTAACTGCCACACCAAAACCATCAATAAGCCAATGTATCGAGTGATACTTGTATAAAAAAAGCACCGACATAAGTCGGTGCTTTTTAGGTGGCAGGGGTAGAGGGATTCGAACCCCCAACACGCGGATTTGGAATCCGCTGCTCTGCCAGTTGGAGCTATACCCCTATAAGTAGTGGCGGAGTGGACGGGACTCGAACCCGCGACCCCCGGCGTGACAGGCCGGTATTCTAACCAACTGAACTACCACTCCGCACCAATTCTTTCTCATCAAAGTCTTACACTTAATTGCTTTGATGCTTAAATTTTTTCTAACTAAAGCCTAATACTAAGCGCTAATTAGATAATGAGAGCCTGGCGATGTCCTACTCTCACATGGGGAGACCCCACACTACCATCGGCGCTGCTTC